>JAKAZX010000080.1 GCA_021826485.1 Pseudomonadota bacterium
GCGCCCTCTTGTTACGCCGGCCAGATTGGGAAAATGCCAGTTCCCGGATGCGGTGATGGGCAGGAATGGACATTACGCGCGCCGGCCGCCCGAATGGTGAGCGCTTCGGACAGACCCACCACCCCCGCACCCGGCGCTTGGCCCGCTCGTCCCCGTCGGCCATACTGGCGCCCCGCCCGGGGACCGGTGGGGACGGACAAGGTAGCGACCCGACGACATGACCACATCCGCGCCCGCGACACCGGCCGTTCCGCACGCCGCCGCCGACGGGGAGGCACCGGCGGATGCGGCGGCAGACGGCTTCACCGACGTGATGGCGCTGGCGATCGAAGGCAGCGGCACCGGGCTGTGGGACCGCGACGTGGTGACCGGGGACATCCGCTATTCCCCGGGCTGGAAGGCGATCCTCGGCTACCGGGCGGATGAACTGTCCGACCGGATCGAGCAGGCCTACCAGCGCGTGCATCCCGACGACCTGCCCTATGTCCAGGCCACCATGCAGGCGCATTTCGACGGGCAGACCCCGACCTATGAGGTCGAGCACCGGCTTCACTGCAAGGACGGCACCTGGAAATGGGTGCTGAGCCGCGGGCGCGTGGTGGCGCGCGACGCGGCCGGGCGCGCCCTGCGGATGGTCGGCACCACCACCGACATCACCGCCACCCGCAGCCTGGCCGACCGCCTCCGCCGCGCGGAGGAGGAGTTGCGCGCCCAGCGCGAACAGCTCGTCCAGGCGCAGAAGATGGAGGCGGTCGGGCAACTCACCGGCGGGCTGGCGCACGACTTCAACAACATCCTCGGCGGCATCATGGGCAGCCTGGATCTGGTGCAGTCCCGGCTGGCGCAGGGCCGGCTGGAGGAGCTGGACCGCTTCGTCACCGCCGCCCAGCAGGAGACGGAGCGCGCCGCGGCGCTGACCCGGCGGCTGCTGACCTTCGCCCGGCGGCAGACGCTCGACCCGCACACGATCGACCCGAACCGCCTGGTCGCCGGCATCGAAGGGCTGCTGCAGCGGCTGGTGGGGCCGGAAATCCGCGTCGCGACCGCGCTGGCGGAGGATGCCTGGCCGGTGCTGTGCGATGCCGGCCAGCTCGAGGGCGCGATCCTCAATCTGTGTCTCAACGCGCGCGATGCCATGCCGGCCGGCGGGACGCTGACGATCGCGACCCGCAACGCCCCGCGGCTCGCCCCCGGCGGCCCCGAGACGCACCTGCCGGCCGGCAATTACGTGGTCATCAGCGTCGGCGATACCGGCACCGGCATGACGCCGGAGGTGCGGGCCCGCGCCTTCGAGCCGTTCTTCAGCACCAAGCCGCCCGGGCAGGGCACCGGCCTCGGCCTGTCGATGGTGTATGGCTTCGCCCGGCAGTCCGGCGGCGCGGCGCAGATCCAGTCCGACCCCGGCGGCGGCGGCACCACGGTGCGGCTCATTCTGCCGCGCGGAGTGGACCGGCCGGCCGCATCCGACCCGGCATCCCGCCCCAAGCCGCCGCCGCGCGGCAGGGGGGAAACGGTGCTGGTGGTGGATGACGAGCCGACCATGCGCATGCTGGTCGCCGCCGCCGTGCAGGACATGGGCTGCAGGCCGCTGGAGGCCGCAGACGGGGTGGCGGCGCTGGACGTGCTGGAATCCGGCACGCCGGTCGATCTGCTGGTGACCGATATCCGCATGCCGGGCGGGCTGAGCGGGCCGGCGCTGGTCCGCCAGGCGCGGCAGTGGCGGCCGGAGCTGAAGGTGCTGTTCATCACCGGCTATGCCGACAACGAGACGATCGCCGCGGCCGAACGCGGACCGCAGACGCAATTGCTGGCCAAGCCGTTCCCGATCGCCACGCTCACCGCGCGGCTCGCCGCCATGCTGGCGGACGGGCGACGCGATTAGCGCGGCGGGATGCGCATGCCGTCCACCAGCGCGTCCAGCAGGCGCAGCACGCTCGCCTGCCAGCCCGGCTCGTCGTGCAGGTAGCACATGCCGACCAGCGCGCGCAGCAGGTCGGCGGCACCGATATCGGCGCGGATCGCCCCCGCCGCGACCGCGCGCGCCAGCAGCCGGCCGACCGCGCGGGTCAGCAGGTCCGATGAATAGGCGGTGAGGTCGGAGGGGCCGCGCGCCGCCAGTTCCAGCGCCGCCGCCATGCCCTTCTTGGTCGCCACGAACTCCACATTGGCGTGCAGCCAGCGGCGCAGCGCCGCCACCGGCGGGGCCTCGGCCTCCAGCGTTTCCGCCAGTTCGGCCAGTTGCTCGACCTCGCGGCGATAGACCGCCTCGAACAGCGATTCGCGGGTGGGGAAATGCCGGTAGAGCGTGCCGATGCCGAGCCCGGCTTCGCGCGCCACCGCCTCCAGGCTGGCGGCCGGGCCGCCGGCGCTGAACACGGTCTTGGCAGCCGCCAGCAGCCGGTCGCGGTTGCGGCTGGCGTCGCGGCGCGGGCGCCGGGCGGTCACACCGGCGTGTTCCGGCGCGTGCCCGCTCACGCGGCCGCCCCGGGTTGAAAAACGGAGGCACCCTCCGTATAATCTCCCCGCATGGGGCCCGTGGCAGCGTGCATGTCAGCGATCCGTCCGGCCGCGCCGCAGGGTGCGGCGTTGCGATGAACGGGGTTTTGCCGCCCGCGTCAACCGCCCGCCCGGCCCACCCCGCCGGCAGCATCGATGGGAGCATCCTATGGCTTGGCCGATTTCGCTGACCCTGAACGGGGTCGCACGGGAACTCGTGCTCGACGACCCCCGCATCACCCTGCTCGACCTGCTGCGCGAGCGGCTGGACCTGACCGGCACCAAGAAGGGCTGCGACCGCGGCCAGTGCGGCGCCTGCACCGTGCTGCTCGACGGCCGGCGGGTGAATGCCTGCCTGACCCTCGCGGTCGGCTGCGACGGCGCCGCCGTGCAGACGATCGAGGGGCTGGCTCAGGGCGACGTGCTGCATCCGGTGCAGCGCGCCTTCATCGCCCATGACGCGCTGCAATGCGGGTTCTGCACGCCCGGCCAGATCATGAGCGCGCTGGGCCTGATCGGCGAAGGCCTGATCCGCGAAGGCGGGGCCGGCGACGATGCCGAGCGGGTGCGCGAGGGCATGAGCGGCAATCTCTGCCGCTGTGGCGCCTATGCCGGCATTACCGCGGCGGTGTTGGAAGCACAGCGGACCATGAGCGAAGCGACGGAGGCGGCAGCGGCATGAACCGGTTCGAATACGTCCGGCCGGCGACGATCGCCGAGGCGGTGGCGGCGGCCGGCGCACCCGGCGCCGCCTATCTCGGCGCCGGCACCAACCTGGTCGATCTGATGAAGCTCGGCGTGCTGCGCCCGCAGCGGCTGGTGGATGTGCGGCGGATCGCCGGGCTCGACCGGATCGAGGCGCTGGCCGATGGCGGAATGCGCATCGGGGCGGCGGTGCGCAATGCCGATCTGGCGCAGGACGCGGATTTCGCCGGCCGCTTCCCGGCGGTGGCGGAGGCGCTGCTGGCCGGCGCCTCGGCGCAGATCCGCAATGCCGCGACGGTCGGCGGCAACCTGATGCAGCGCACCCGCTGCGCCTATTTCCACGACCTGGCGAGCGCCTGCAACAAGCGCGCGCCCGGCAGCGGCTGCGCCGCCCGCGGGGGGGAAACGCGCCAGCACGCGGTGCTGGGCTGGAGCGCGCATTGCATCGCCACCCACCCGTCCGATTTCTGCGTGCCGCTGGCCGCGCTGGACGCGGTGGTGGAGATCGCCGGCAGCGGCGGGATGCGCGAGGCGCCGCTGGCGGAATTCCACTGCCTGCCCGGCGACCAGCCGGCGCGGGAGAGCATGCTGGCGCCGGGGGAGCTGATCGTCGCGCTGCGGCTGCCCGCCGCCGCGGCCGGCTTCGCCGCCCATGCCCGCTACCTGAAGCTGCGCGAGCGCACGTCCTTCGCCTTCGCCGTGGTCTCGGCGGCGGCGGCGCTGCGGCTGGCGGACGGACGGGTGACGGAAGCGCGGATCGCGCTCGGCGGCGTCGCCGCGCGGCCCTGGCGCGCCCGCGCGGCGGAGGCGCTGCTGGCCGGCGCGGCGGCCGATGACGCCGCATTCCGCCGCGCCGCCGACGCCGCACTGACGGAGGCGCGGCCGTCCGGCGACAACGCCGCCAAGATCGAACTCGCGCGCCGGATCGTCCGCCGCGCCCTGCTGCTGGCGGCCAGCGGCACGCCGGCGCGCCGGCCGGCGCTGCCCGCCTCCCCGTTCGCCGCCCCCGAAGATGGAGATGCCGCGCATGTCTGACCTCCCGCTCACCCGCGCGCCCGCCCATCTGCGGCAGGGCTCCAGCATCGGCCAGCCGGTGACGCGCCATGACGGCCCGCTGAAGGTCACCGGCGCCGCGCGCTACGCCGCCGACCACCATCCCGCCGGCATGCTGCACGCGGCGCTGGCGGTCAGCAGCATCGCCCGCGGGCGGGTCAGCTTCCTGGACCTGCCGGCGGCGCTGGCGCATCCGGGCGTGGTCGCGGTGATGACCCCGGCGAACCGCCCGGCGCTGGCAGAAGACCCGGACGCCAAGACCCACCCGTTCATGTTCCGCATGGACGTGCTGCAGAACGACCGCGTCCGCTACGCCAACCAGCCGATCGCGGTGGTGATCGCCGAATCACTGGAAGCGGCGACGGAAGGGGCGGCGCTGCTGGCGCCGCGCTACGAGGCGGAGGCGGCGCAGGCCGATCTGGCGGCGGCCGAGGTGTTCACCCCGCCGGCGGTCGGCCCCGGCCACCCGGCGGCGATGGCGCATGGCGACACCGCGGCGGGCCTGGCCGCGGCGGCGCGGCGGATCAGCGTGACCTACGAGACGCCGGCGCAGTACCACAACGCGATGGAGCCGCACGCCATCGTCGCGGCCTGGGACGGCGACCGCCTGGCGATCGACACGCCGACCCAGGGTCTGGCCATGCTGCGCGGGCGCCTTGCCGGGCTGTTCGGCCTGCCGGCGGAGAACATCCGCATCCGCAGCCCGTTCCTGGGCGGCGGCTTCGGCTCCAAGGGCCTGGCGTCGGGGCCGCTGGTGCTGGGCATCCTGGCGGCGCGGCTGGTCGGCCGGCCGGTCAAGCTGGTGCTGCGGCGCGAGCAGATGTTCGGGCCGGTCGGCCATCGCGCGCCGACGCGCCAGACGCTGGAACTCGGCACCGACGCGGACGGGGCGCTGACCGCGCTGCGTCACCACACATTGACCGCGACCAGCGCGTTCGACGATTTCATCGAGCCGGCGTCCAACGCCTCCCACGCGCTCTATGCCAGCCCGGCGATCGCCACCTCCCACGCGGCGGTGCGGCTCGACACCGGAACGCCGATGTTCATGCGCGCGCCCGGCGAGGCGCCCGGCTCGATCGCGCTGGAGAGCGCGATGGACGAGATGGCCGAGGTCTGCGGCATGGACCCGCTGGAGTTCCGGCTGAAGAACTACGCGGAGACCGAGCCGATGTCGGGCAAGCCGTTCTCCTCCAAGGCGCTGCGGGAATGCTATGCGCAGGGCGCGGCGCGGTTCGGCTGGGCGGGCCGGCCCCGGGCACCGCGGCAGATGCGCGACGCGGCCGGCCTGCTGGTCGGCTGGGGCATGGGCACCGCGATCTTCCCCGCGCTGATGTTCCAGGGCGAGGCGCGCGCCACCATCCGCCGCGACGGCAGCGGGATGGTGGAGATCGCCGCGAGCGACATGGGGCAGGGCGCCTGGACGGCGCTGGCGCAGATCGCCGCGGACAGCCTCGGCCTCGATCCGGCGCGGCTGGATTTCCGCTCCGGCAGTTCCGACCTGCCGGATGGCGGGATCGCCGGCGGGTCGGCACATACCGCGACCGCGGGGGCGGCGATCCACGCCGCCGGTGCCGAGACGATCGCGCGGCTGGCGGCGCTGGCGACGGCGGACGGGCGCTCGCCGCTATACGGCGCCGGCAATGCCGGCGTGATCGCGCGCGACGGGCGGCTGTTCCGCCGCGACGACGAAAACCGCAGCGAGAGCTATGCCGACATCCTCGCCCGCGCCGGGCTGGCGGAGATCGCGGGCGCCGGCAGCGGCGCGATGGAGCCGGCCGCGCAGGCCGGCTACGCCATGCACGCGCACGGCGCGGTGTTCGCCGAGGTGAAGGTCGATCCCGCGCTGGGACAGATCCGCGCCACCCGGCTGGTCGGCGCCTTCGCGGCCGGGCGGATCATCAACCCGCGGCTGGTGCGGAGCCAGTATTACGGCGGCATGATCTGGGGCGTGTCGTTCGCGCTGCATGAGCGCGCCGTGCTGGACAAACGCAGCGGCCGGGTGATCAACGCCAACCTCGCCGACTACCACGTGCCGGTGAACGCCGACATCCCCGCGCTGGAGGCGATGCTGGTCGAGGAGCACGACCCGCACGTCAATGCGCTCGGCATCAAGGGGGTCGGCGAGATCGCCATCACCGGCTCGGCCGGCGCCGTCGCCAATGCGGTCTGGCACGCGACCGGCTATCGCCCGCGGCACTTCCCGATCACGCCCGACCACCTGCTCGGCGCGCCCGGCTGAGCGGGCGCGCCCCGGCTCAGCCGAGGTCGATCAGCACCTTCCCCGCTTCGATGCGGGCGGGGTAGGTGCGCAGATCGACGCAGACCGGGGCGCCGCGGGCGGCGCCGGTGCGGTAGTCGAAGCGGCCGTTGTGCTTCGGGCACTCGATGATGTTGTCCATCACGAACCCGTCGGCGAGATGCACCTTCTCATGCGTGCACAGACCGTCGGTCGCGTAATACGCATCGTCGGGCGAGCGGTAGACGGCAAAGGTCCGGCCCTCATGGTCGAAGCGCCTGACATCCTCCGCCTCGATCTCGCCCACCCGGCACACTTCGACCCAGTTCGCCATGCGCTCCTGCTCCGGCAATGCTGCGATGATCGGGGTCCGGCCGGTCACGTGCGGATCACGTGATCGGTCAGTTCCTCGATCGAGGTGTCCTGCTTCGCCGCCTCGAACACCTTGGTGCCGTGGCTCATCACCACGAAGCGGTCGCACACCATGTAGGCATGATAGAGGTTGTGCGTCACCAGCACGCTGGACGTGCCGTCGGATTTCAGTTCGCGGACATAGCCGAGCAGGTGTTCGGTCTCGCGCACCGAGAGGGCCGAGGTGGGTTCGTCGAGCAGCAGGATGTTGCGCTTGAAATACACTGCCCGCGCGATCGCGACCGCCTGCTTCTGCCCGCCGGACAGGAAACCCACCTCCTTGCGCGGATTGTCGATGCCGGAAATCTGCACCGCGCTGCCGAGGATCTCGACGGCGACCTCCTCCATCCTGCGCAGGTCGAGGAAGCCGAGGCGGGTGGTGATCTCCCGCCCCATGAAGATGTTGCGCGTGATCGACATGGCATCGACCAGCGCGATGTCCTGGTAGATCGTCTCGATCCCCGCGCGCTCCGACGCGGCGCGGGAGTTCAGCTCGGTGCGCTTGCCGTTGACGAAGATCTCCCCCGAGGTCGGCGGATTGATGCCCGACATCATCTTGACCAGCGTCGATTTGCCGGCGCCGTTGTCGCCCAGCAGGGCCACCACCTCCGCCCGGCCGATGAAGAAATTCATGTCGTCCAGGGCGACGAAGGAGCCGTAGCGCTTGACGATGTTGCGCGCCTCCAGCAGCGGCGCGCCGATCGGGGCGAGGCCGCCGGTCGGCGCATCCACCGGCACGTGCGCCTGCGGCGAGAAATGGCGGAGTGAATCCTTCATGACCGGGAGCCCCTACGCTCTGGACCGGCGGATCGCGGTGTTCATGATCACCGCGACCACGATCAGCGTGCCGACGAACATGTCGAAATAGAAGCCGGGTGCGCGCAGCAGCAGCAGGATGTCCTGGATGGTGAACACCAGCGCCGTGCCCAGCACCACGCCGAGGATGGAGCCGCGCCCGCCGGTCAGCGCGGCGCCGCCGATCACGCAGGCGGCGATCGCCTGCAATTCCATCCCGAGGCCGCCGCCGGGCTGGATCGACCCGACGCGGGTCGCCGCGACCACGCCGGAGAACGCCGCCATGAACCCGGCGATCGCGAAGGCGATGGTCTTGGTCCGGTTCGGCTTGATGCCGATCGCCACCGCCGCGTTGCGGTTGCCGCCGACCGCATAGAAGTGGTTGCCGAGCCGGTGGCGGTGCAGCAGCAGGTAGAAGGCGACGGCGAAGATCGCGAACCAGACGATCGAGGCGTGGATCACGCCGTACTCGCCGCCGAATATGGTGGCGAACGGCTCGCTCGGCTTGAAGCGGAGCGAGCTGGCGCCGTGATAGAGCAGCGTCGCGCCCTTCCACAGCAGCATCCCGCCCAGGGTGGTGATGAAGGAGGGGATGTTGAACCGCAGCGTGATCGCCGAATGCACGCAGCCGATGAGGCCGCCGAGCACCAGCGCCAGCGCCAGGCCGATGAACGGCGCCGCCCAGCTCGGGTGATCGCCGCCGATGTCGCCGTTCAGCGAATTGGCGACCGTGGCGGCGACGATCGACAGGAATGAATACAGCGCGCCGACCGAAAGATCATACTCGCCCGCGATCATCAGCACGCCGACGCCGAGCGCCATCAGGCCGAGCGGCGCGATCGATTTCAGCGTCACTGCGATATTCGCCTGCAGCAGATAGCGGAAACTGTCCGGGAACAGCAGCCCGCCGGCGATGCAGGCGATCTGCACCACCATGAACAGCACGGCGATCCCACCCTCCGGGCTGGTCCGGACCCAGTCGGCAAGCTTCACGGGGATCGGCCGCGCGTTGTGCGCCGCCACCGCCTGCCTGATATGCTCCGCGTGACTGAGCGACATCGGCTGCCTCCCGGTGCGAGGGGGATCGTGGGACCGGGCGGCGGGATGCCACCGCCCGGTCGGTCAGCGTTGCGGGCGCGGGCTGCCGGTCAGCGGACCGGGCCGGCCCATTTCACGGCGGCCTTGTAGTTGGTCTTGTCCACCAGCCCGAAGCCGCCAGTGTCCATGTCGGACGGATAGAGGCCATATTTCAGATAGAGGGCAAGCTGCGTGACGGAGTAGAAGCCCTGCGAATAGGGCTGCTGATCCACCGTCGCGGTCAGCCGGCCGGCGGCAATGTCGTCGAGGATTTCGCGCGACACGTCGAACCCGCCGGCGGGGATCTTGAGGCCGGCATCCTTGATCGCCTGCACCGCCTGGCTGGTCGGCGTCTGGCCCAGGCCGATCACCGCCGCGGTATCGGGATGGCCCAGCAGATACTGCGTCATCAGGTTCAGCGCCTGGGCATGGTCATTGCCGGTACCGAGGATTTCGCTGGTCGCTCCGATCTCATCCAGCGCCTTCTGCACGCCTTCGTGGCGCTGCACCGCGTAGGTCGCCTGCGGCGCCTCGACCGGGGTGAACACCTTGTCACCCTTCTTCAGATGATGCTCGGCGATCATCCGCTTGCCGAGCACGTAGCCGGCGGCGATGAAGTTCTGGCCCATGAACGCCATGCGGCAGGAGCTGCCGGGCGCGCCGTGCCGCGAATCGTCGATGTTGAAGGTGACGACCGGGATGCCCAGGCTCATCGCCTTGCACATGATGTCCTTGTAGGCGTTGTCGTCGGCGATGTTCACCGCGATGGCATCGACCTTGTTGGCGACCGCGGTTTCCAGGATGGTCTTCTCGCGGCTCTGATCCTCCTCGCCGAACTGGATGTTCACATCCACGCCCTGCTGCGCCGCGGCGTCCTTGGCGCCGTTCACCACCGCCTCGAAGAACGCGTTGGAGGATTGCGACCACGGCACCACCAGGATGTGCAGCTTGGCCCATTCCGCGCGGTGGTCCGCGTCGGCGGCGCGCGGCATCGCCGGGGCGGCCAGCGCCAGCGCTGCGGTCAGTGCCAGGCCCGTGACATGCCGTCCGGGAAATTTCATTCGCTTCCTCCTGCCTTGCGGTCGGTTCTTGATTGGCTTGCGGCGGTCCGGAAACTGCGCCGCCATCCCGCGGCGAAGGTCCGGCCGAAACGGTATGGGTGCCCCCCGGCAGGGTCAATGAAACGAGTGATGGGATTCCATCATCATGCCGCTGGATCATCAGCCCGGCGCCGCGCAGAATGCCGCGCGCCGGGACCCGCCGGGCGGCGCAAGGAACGGCCGTCACCGGGAGCGATGCAGCAAGGGTGGCGAAATGGCCAAGGCAAGCGGACGGCGGAACTACTCCCTGACCGGGCCGGAGACCGAGAAGGCGCTGGCGTTGGGGCTGGCCAATGCGGAATGGTACCGCTGCGCCATCCCGCGCGCGCGGCTGAAGGAACTGATGCAGCGTTCCGACGGCCCGGCGACGCGCGACACGCTGATCTGGTTCGCCCTGCTGGCACTGACCGGCGGGCTGGGCGCCGTGTTCTGGGGAAGCTGGCTCGCGGTGCCGTTCTTCCTGGTCTATGGCGTGCTGTACGGCTCCGCGGGCGACAGCCGCTGGCATGAATGCGGCCACGGCACCGCATTCCGCACGCAGTGGAAGAACGAGGCGGTCTATCAGATCGCCTGCTTCATGATGATCCGCAATCCGGTGGTGTGGCGCTGGAGCCATTCGCGGCATCACACCGACACCATCATCGTCGGCCGCGACCCGGAGATCATCACGCCGCGGCCGCCGGAACTGCTCAAGGTGGCGCTGAACTTCTTCGGCCTGCTGGACGCGACGCACGGGCTGCGCAACATGCTGCGCTACGCCGCCGGCCGGCTGACCGCCGACGAATGCGACTTCATCCCCGCCGAGGAGCGGCCCAAGGTGTTCGCGGTCGCGCGGGTATGGATCGTGATCTATGCCGCGACATTGCTGGCCTGCGCGCTGACCCGCTCCGTCCTGCCGCTGATGCTGATCGGCCTGCCGCGGCTGTACGGCGCCTGGCATCACGTGCTGACCGGCCTGATGCAGCATATCGGGCTGGCCGAGGACGTGCTGGACCACCGGCTGAATTCCCGCACCGTCTACATCAACCCGTTCAGCCGCTTCGTCTACTGGAACATGAACTACCACGTGGAGCACCACATGTTCCCGATGGTGCCGTACCACGCGCTGCCGGCGCTGCACCGCGAGATGCTGGCGGACTGCCCGCCGCCCTACACGGGATTCTGGGACGCATATCGGGAGATCGTGCCGACGCTGTTCCGCCAGTTGCGCGATCCCGCGTATTTCGTGCACCGCACCCTGCCGCCGACCGCGCGCCCCGGGCAGCCCGGGCCGCTTGCCGCCGAACTCGGCTTTCCGGTTGCGGCGTAGCGGGGACCGGCAAGCATGCGGCACAATCGCAGGACCGTCGCCGATCTGCGCGCCCTGAAGGGCCGGCGGCAGCTTACCATGCTGTTCGTGGACACGCCGGAGGAAGCGGCGGCGGCCAGTGCCGCCGGCATCGACATCCTGTCGATCATCGACCCGGTGTGGACGCCGGCGATGCGCGAGGCGGCCGGCGACTGCTTCGTGCAGGTCGGCCTGCTCTATGGCGAGCTGTGCACGACCGAGGATTATCTGCGCGCGGCGCACAAGGCGATCCGCCTCGGCGGCGATGCCTGCTACTGCGCGGCCAGCCTGGAGATCATCGCGCGGCTGGCGGCCGAGGGCATTCCCGTCATCAGCCATGTCGGCCTGATCCCGTCGAAGGCGACCTGGACCGGCGGGTTCCGCGCGGTCGGCAAGACGGCGCAAAGCGCGCTGGAGGTGTTCCGCCAGGTGCGGCAACTGGAAGCGGCCGGCGCGATCGGCGCGGAAATCGAAGTGGTGCCGGCGCGCGTGACGGCGGAGATCGCGCGCCGCACCTCGCTGATCCTGCTGTCGATGGGCGCGGGCACCGGCGCCGATGCGCAATACCTGTTCGCCGAGGACGTGCTGGGCTACACGCGCGGGCACCGGCCGCGCCATGCCAAGGTGTACCGCAATTTCCGCGCCGAACTGGACCGGTTGCAGCAGGAGCGTATCGCCGCGTTCCGCGAGTTCCGCCGCGACGTGGAAACCGGGCACTATCCCGAGGAACGGCATCTGGTGCCGATCGAGGATGCCGAATTCGCCGCCTTCCTGGAGGGTTTGCACGATGCCTGATGTAGCGCGCACGGCACGGCCCGAC
>JAKAZX010000081.1 GCA_021826485.1 Pseudomonadota bacterium
CCGATCTGGGCCACCGGCAGTTGCGCGCGGCGCTGCCGGGCGAGGTGGTCGGCCTGTTCGTGCTGCCGCCCTCGCTCGCCGAGCTGGAAGCCCGGCTGCGCGCCCGCGGCGCCGACGATGCGGCGGAGATCGCGCGGCGCATGAACGCCGCCCGCGATGAGATGAGCCACGCGCCGGAATTCGATTTCGTGCTGGTCAACCGCGATTTCACCCGGTCGGTTGCCGCCGCGCGGGCGGTGTTGCAAGCGGCCCGGCTGGCGGCGCCACGGCTGACCGGCCTCGGCGATTTCCTCGCCGGGCTGCGGGCGGGGTCGTGAGCCGGGCGGGGCTGGCGGCCGTCCGGCGGCGCTATGCCGATGTGCTCACCGCCCGGCTGGGGTCTGGCGCGGCGCCGGTGCGCGATGCCTTCGCCCGCGTGCCGCGCGAGAAATTTCTCGGCCCGCCGCCCTGGCGCCTGCTGAGCGCCTTCCCGCACGATACGGACGACCCGGCGCAGCTTTATGCCGACCTGCTGGTGGTGCTGGCGGCGGACAAGCGGATCAACAACGGCAGCCCGGCCCTGCACGCGCACATGCTGCACCGGCTGGCGGTCGTCCCCGGCGACCACGTGCTGCATGTCGGCGCCGGCGGCGGCTACTACACCGCGATCCTGGCCGAGCTGGCAGGACCGGCCGGGCGCGTCACCGCCGTCGAGTTCGACCCGGCGCTGGCCGCCGCCGCCGCGGCACATCTGCGCGGCCGGCCGCAGGTGCGGGTGGTGCAGGGCGACGGCGCCGACTTCCCGCCGGAGGAGGTGCAGCGCATCTACGTCAATTTCGCCCTCGCCCGGCCGGCGGAGGCCTGGCTCGACCGGCTCGCCGCCGGCGGGCGGCTGCTGTTCCCGCTCGGCGTGCCGGACCCGGCGGCGCAGGGCGGAGAGGCGGCGCGCAGCACCGGCCGCGCGGCGATCCTGGAGGTGACGCGCACCCCGGCCGGCTTCGCCGCCGCCTTCGACGTGCCGGTCGCCTTCATCTTCGCCGAGGGCCGCACCGCCGGCGATCCGGCGCTGCGCGCAGCGGTGTGGGAGGCATTCGGCCGCGGCGGGCAGGAGCGGGTGCGCAGCCTGCACCGCCGCCCGCTGCCGCCCGCGCGCGCCTGGCTGTCATCGCCCGGGTTCAGCCTCGGCTTCGATCCGCCGGGCGGCTGACCGGATCAGGTCCAGCCGCCGTCGATGGTCCAGGTCTGCGACGTGGCCATGCGGCTGTCATCGGCGGCGAGCCACAGCACCAGCCGGGCCACGTCGGGCGGATACAGCCGGTCCTTGAGGCACTGGCCGGCGTGCCGCATCGTCTCGGCCGCCGCGTCCACCCACAGCGCCAGTTGCCGCTCCGTCATGATCCAGCCGGGCAGCACGCAGTTGACCCGGATGCGGTGCGCGCCGAGGTCGCGGGCGAAGCTGCGCGTCAGCGCCTCGATGCCGGCCTTGCTGGCGGTGTAGGCGGGCATGCCGCCCATGCCGAGATGCCAGCTCGTCGAGCCGAAATTGATGATGGAGCCGGCACCGGCCGCGATCATCGCCGGGGCGGCGGCCTGGATGGCGAAGAACTGGTGGCGCAGGTTCACCGCCAGCCGCGCCTCCCAGTATTCCGGCGTCACCTCCCGCCAGTCGTGCCGCTCGTCATGCCCGGCATTGTTGACCAGCACGTGCAGCGGCCCGGCGGCGCGGATCGCCGCCTGCAGGGCGAGGATGTCGGTCACGTCGGCATGGCGGTAGGCCGGCCGCGGATGGCCCGCCGCTTCGATGCGCCCGGCCAGCGCCGCGGCGGCATCGTCGGCCACGTCCAGGAACGTCACCGCGGCGCCCTGGGCACAGAAATGCTCCACCAGCGCGGCGCCGATCCCGCCCGCCCCGCCGGTGACCAGCACCGCGCGGCCGCGCAGGCTGGGATAGATGGCATCGTGGTCCGTCATCCCGCACTCCTTCCCCGGCGCCGGATCAGCACGGGCGGGCGGCGCTGTCCAGCGGTGCTTGCCGGCCGGCCATGCGCGGCCTACTCACGCCGCATGAGCCTGATGCGCGAGGAAGCGGAAGCCTCGGCGGCCGCGGTGCGGGCCTGCCTCGCCGGGCAGGACGCGATCGCCGCCGCTGCCGCCCGGCTGCGTGCGCTGGACCCCGGCCTGGTGGTGGTCTGCGCGCGCGGCAGCTCCGGCCATGCCGGGACGTTCCTGCGCTATGTGCTGTCGCGCGATCTGGGCGTCGTCGCGGCGGCGGCCATGCCCTCCGTCACTTCGCTCTATCACCGGCCGCAGCGGCTGCGGGGGGCGCTGTTCCTGGCGATCTCGCAGTCCGGCCGCAGCCCCGACCTGATCGCCGCGACCGCGGCGGCGCGGGCGGCGGGGGCGCTGACGCTGGCGCTGGTGAACGATGCTGCCTCGCCACTGGCCGCCGCCTGCGAGATCGCGCTGGACGTGGCGGCGGGGCCGGAGCGCAGCGTGGCGGCGACCAAGACGGTGCTGGCGACGCTCGCGGCCTGCCTCGCGCTCGCCGCCGCCTGGACCGGCAGCGACCGGCTGGCCGCCGCCCTCGGCCGCCTGCCCGACCGGCTGGCGGCGGCGGTGGCGCTGGACTGGTCGCCGCTGACGGCCGAGCTGCGGCGGGTGGACCGGATGTTCACGGTCGGCCGCGGCCCCGGCCTGGCGGTGGCCAGCGAGGCGGCGCTGAAACTTGCCGAGACGACGGGCATCGCCGGCCTCGCCTACAGCTCGGCCGAGCTACCGCACGGGCCGCGCGCGCTGGCCGGGCCGGACTTCCCGCTGCTCGGCTTCGCGCAGGACGATGCCGGGCGGGACGGCACGGCGGCGCTGCTCGCGGACCTCGCGGCGCGGGGGGCGCCGGTGCTGGCGGCCGGGATCGCCGGGGCCGGCATCACCACGCTGCCAACCCTGCCGCCCGACCATCCCGACACCGACCTGCTGCCCTATCTGGTCAGCTTCTATCTGGCGGCGGAGGCGGCGGCGCGGGCGCGCGGCCACGACCCGGACCACCCGCCGGGGCTGCACAAGGTGACCCGCACGGTGTAGGCTGCCCGGCATGGGCGCACTGCCGAAATCCCACCGTCCCGAGATGACCGTCGCCGCGTTCCTGGACTGGGACAGCGGCGACCGCTCCGGCCGGCTGTGGCAGCTCTGCGACGGCGTGCCGACGGCGATGGCGCCGACCAGCGAGCCGCACGGCGCCATCCTCGGCGAGCTTTCCGGCCTGATCCGCAACCGGCTGCTGGCGACGGGCAGTCCGTGCCGGGTCATCGTGGCGCCCGGCGTGGTGCCGAGGGTCCGGGCCGCCGACAACGTTCGGATTCCGGACCTTGCCGTGACCTGCGCGCCACCGTCGGCAGAGGCCCGGCTGCTCGACCGGCCGGTGCTGCTGATCGAAATCCTCTCCCGCTCGAACCAGGCCGAGACGTGGTCGAACGTCTGGTCCTACACGACCATCCCGAGCATCGCCGAAATCCTCGTCGTCTCCAGCCTGGCGCGGCGCGCGGACCTGCTGCGCCGGCAACCGGACGGCACCTGGCCGGAGCAGCCGGCGCGCATCGAGGCGGACGGTACGCTCGACCTCGCCAGCATCGGCCTCACCCTGCCGCTCGCCGAGATCTACCGCACCTCCGGCGTCGGCTGAGCGGGCCGCAGCAGCCCGGATGCCTCCGCCCGGGCGCGGGAGGCGGCCATGCTCTCCGTCACCGCCAGCGCGGCGGCGAGCGCCCGGCGGCCTTCCGCGGCGCCGACCAGCACCGGGGCGCCGTCCAGAATGGCAGCGGCGAAGGCGGCGTGCTCGGCGGCCAGCGCGTCATGCTCCTTCCATGTGATCTCCTCGATCCGGCCGCCGCCGGTGCCGGGGATCGGCAGGCCGCGTTCCCGCCCGATCATCATCAGCCGGCGCGCGGCGAAATCCACCGACATGTAGCCCTCCTGGCTGAACAGCCGCATCTTCCGCTCGGTCTTGAGCGAGATACGGCTGGCGGTGATGGTGGCGACACAGCCATTGGCGAAGCGCACGCGGGCATTGGCGATGTCCTCATGCACGCTCGCGACCGGCGCGCCGACCGCATCGACGCTCTCGATCGGGCTGTCCACCAGGGCCAGCACCAGATCGAGATCGTGGATCATCAGGTCGAGGATCACCGAGACATCGGTGCCGCGCGGCTTGAACGGCGCGATGCGCACGCAGTCCAGATAGAGCGGGCGGCGCATCCGCGTGCTGATCGCCTGATGCTCGGCCGAATAGCGCAGCAGGTGCCCGACCTGGAGCACGCGGCCCCGCGCCGCGGCGAGTTCGCCGAGCGCGGTCGCCTGATCGAGCGTGGCCGCGATCGGCTTTTCCACCAGCACGTGCCGCCCCGCCTCCAGCGCCGCGGCGGCGAGCGCGAAATGCGCCTCCGCCGGGGCGGCGATCACCACGGCGTCGCTTGCAGCCAGCAGCGCCGCCCAGTCGAGCGCGGGCGCCCCGGTTTCGCGCGCCAGGGCGGCGGCGCGGGCGGGGTCGCGGTCATGCACGCCGACCAGCACGGCGCGCCGGCCGGCCGCCACCTTCAGCGCGTGGAACCGGCCGAAATGCCCGCACCCCGCCACCCCGATCCGCAATGCCTCCGCCATCCGCACCTCCCGCCCACGGGCAACCCGTATCAGGCGGCGGCGGCGCGGCAAGGGGCCGGGTTGCGTCGGCCTGGGCCAGCCGCCATTCTCCGCCGCCTCTCGCCGGGAACCGGAGCCGCCGCGCCCATATGCTGTATTTCTCCCGCCTCAAGACCATTCTGGTCCTCGGCATCTGCGTGCTGGGCGTGCTGCTGGCCATTCCGAGCCTGCTGAGCCCCTCGACGGGCATCGGCCCGTTCCGGACCATCCGCCTCGGCCTCGACCTGCGCGGCGGCAGCTACCTGCTCATGGAAGTGGACATGGGCGCGGTCATCAAGGAGCGGCTGGACGGGCTGGCGGACGGCGCCCGGCGGGCGCTGGAGCGGGCGCATGTCCGCCCCTACACGCTGGCGATCCAGGCGCCGCAGGACCGGCTGCTGGTGAAGCCGGGCGATCCCGGCCAGCAGGAGGCGGCGCTGGCGGCGCTGCGCGACCTGCAGACGACCGAGGGCCAGGGCATCGGCGCCCGCCCCGACCTCGATATCGCCGCCGGGCCGGACGGCATCGCGGTCGCGCTGTCGCAGGCGGCGCTGC
The DNA here is from genome assembly GCA_021826485.1 of Pseudomonadota bacterium. Taxonomy (GTDB): domain Bacteria; phylum Pseudomonadota; class Alphaproteobacteria; order Acetobacterales; family Acetobacteraceae; genus JAFKFJ01. Next base: position 5,206 of record JAKAZX010000081.1, read on the forward strand.
TGGAACGGGCGAACCAGGCGGTGCAGCAATCCATCGAGATCGTCCGCCGCCGCATCGACGAGACCGGGGTGGCCGACCCGATCATCACCCGCCAGGGCCAGGACCGCATCGTCGTGCAGTTGCCGGGGGTCGAGGACCCGAACCGGATCAAGCAACTGCTCGGCAAGACCGCGCGGATGACCTTCCAGCTCGTGGACGAGGCGGCCAACCCGACCGCCCCGGTGCCGCCGCCGGGGGTCGAGTTCCTGCCGCTGACCGACAAGCCCGGCCAGAAGATCGCGGTGCGCAAGCGCGTCGAGGTGGACGGCGCCAACCTGACCGATGCGCGCGCCGGGCAGAACCCGCAGACCGGCGACTGGGTGGTGAACTTCGCCTTCGACAGCCTCGGCACGCGCCGCTTTGCCGACGTGTCGCGCGCCAATGTCGGCCATCCGTTCGCGATCGTGCTGGACAACAAGGTGATCAGCGCGCCGGTGATCCGCGAGCCGATCACCGGCGGCCGCGGCCAGATCTCGGGCAATTTCACCGCCGCGAGCGCGACCGATCTGGCGGTGCTGCTGCGCGCGGGCGCGCTGCCGGCGCCGCTGACGGTGGTGGAGGAGCGCAGCGTCGGCCCCGAACTCGGCGCCGATTCGATCCGCGCCGGCGCCATCTCGCTCGGCGTCGGCTTCGTGCTGGTGATCGGCTTCATGGGCGTGTTCTACGGCCTGTTCGGCTGGATCGCGAACCTGGCGCTGGTGTTCAACCTGTTCCTGATGCTCGCGGTGCTCAGCCTGTTGCAGGCGACGCTGACGCTGCCCGGCATGGCCGGCATCCTGCTGACGCTCGGCATGGCGGTCGATGCCAACATCCTGATCAACGAGCGCATCCGCGAGGAGGTGAAGAACGGCCGCACGCCGCTGAACGCGATGGAGGCGGGATTCCGCCGTGCCTATGCGACCATCATCGACAGCAATGCGACGGCGTTCCTGGCGCATGTGATGCTGTTCATCTTCGGCAGCGGCCCGGTGCGCGGCTTCGCGGTGACCATCACGGTCGGCATCGTCACCACGCTGTTCACCGCCACCATGCTGGCACGGCTGCTGATGGTGCGCTGGTACGCCGCCGTGCGGCCCGCGGCGCTGCCGGTCTGAGGAGACGCGCGAATGTTCATGCGCCCGATGCTGCGCTTCGTGCCGGACGGCACGCGCATCCGCTTCATGCGCGGCCGGTTCCTCGGCATCGCCGTGTCCGCGGTGCTGTCCACGCTGTCGGTCGTGCTGTTCTTCTATCCCGGCCTCAACCTCGGCATCGACTTCGCCGGCGGCATCGTCATGGAGGTGCGCACCGAAGGCCCGGCCGATCTGGCGAAGATTCGCGCGGGCCTGGCGCAGCAGGGGCTGCGCGAGCCGGGCGTGCAGCGCTTCGGCGCGCCGGACGACGTGCTGGTGCGGCTGGAGGCGCAGAAAAGCGCCGCGGCGACCCAGGCGGTGGTCAACAAGGTGCGCGCCGGCCTGGACGCGGCGCAGCCCGGCAGCAAGGTGCTGCGCACCGATGCGGTCGGCCCGTCGGTCTCGGCGGAGCTGTACCGCAACGGCATGCTCGCACTCGGCATCAGCCTCTTGATGATCCTGGTCTATATCTGGTTCCGCTTCGAATGGCAGTTCGCGGTCGGCGCGGTGGTCACGCTGCTGCTCGACATCACCAAGACGATCGGCTTCCTGGCCGTCACGCGCTTCGAGTTCGATCTGGTGATGGTGGCGGCGATCCTGACCGTGCTCGGCTACTCCACCAACGACAAGGTGGTGGTGTACGACCGGGTGCGCGAGAATCTGCGCAAGTACAAGGCGATGCCGCTGCGCGAGCTGATCGACCTGTCGATCAACGAGACGCTGAACCGCACCCTCGGCACCTCCGCCACCGTCTTCCTGGCCAGCCTGCCGCTGGCGCTGTTCGGCGGCGCCACGCTGTCGGGCTTCGCGTGGGTGATGCTGTTCGGCATCGTCGTCGGCACGTCGAGTTCGATCTTCATCGCCGCGCCGATCCTGCTGTTCCTGGGCGAACACCGGCTGCGGCGCGAGGCGCAGGCGCCGGCCAAGACCGCCAAGGCGACGCCGTAGCCGCTAGCCGGCGCCGTCCACCGGTACCAGATGCGCGAGAAACATCTCCGCGCAGGCGCGCCAGGAATAAGCTTCGGCATGGGCGCGGCAGGCGGTGCGGTCGGCCTTGAGTGCCGCCAGCGCGGCCTGCCGCAGATCGGCATCGACCGCGCCGACCGCTGGAGCCGCCGCGCCGATGATGTCGCGCGGGCCGGTCACCGGGAAGGCCGCGACCGGTGTGCCGCAGGCGAGCGCTTCCAGCAGCACCAGGCCGAACGTGTCGGTCAGGCTCGGGAACACGAACACGTCCGCCCCGGCATAGGCGCGTGCGAGTGCCGCCCCGAAGCGCGCGCCGGTGAAGCGGACCGCCGGATAGTCGCGCCGCAGTTCGGCAAGTTGTGGCCCGTCGCCGACCACGACCTTCGCGCCCGGCAGATCGAGGTCGAGGAACGCGCGCAGGTTCTTCTCCACCGCGATGCGGCCGACATACAGGAACACCGGCCGCGGCAGCCCCCAGTCCTCCCGCGGGGACGGGCGGAACAGCGCCAGATCGACGCCGCGCGTCCACGGGCGGATATTGGCGAAGCCGCGCCCCGCCAGGTCCGCGCGCAGGCTTTCGGTCGCCGCCATCACACCGGCGCCGGAATTGTGGAAGCGCCGCAGCCAGGCATAGGCGAGCGACGGCGGCAGGCCGGTGCGGGCCTGGAGATATTCGGGGAACTTGGTGTGGAAGGAGGTGGTGAAGGCCACCCCCCGCCGCCGCGCCCAGGCGCGCGCCGCCGCCCCCAGCGGCCCTTCGGTCGCGATGTGCAGGCGGTCCGGCGCGAAGGCCTCGATCATGCGCGTGAGCGCCCGGCGCGGCAGCACGGCGAGGCGGATGTCCGGATAGGTCGGCAGCGGCACGGTGCGGAACCGGTCCGGCCCGATCACCTCGACCGCATGGCCCATCGCGGCAAGCTCGGCGGCAACGGTCGCCAGCGTGCGCACGACGCCGTTCACCTGCGGGCGCCAGGCATCGGAGACGATCAGGATGCGCCGCCCCGCGGCGGTGCCGGCCCGCGCGGTGCCGAGCGGGGCCTCAGGCAGCTTGCGGCACCGCCGCACCACGTGGCGCGGCGAAGGAGAAGCGGTTGATCGCCGCCCAGTCCAGCAGCTCCAGCCGCCCGTCGGCATGCTCGACCAGGGCGGTGCAGCTTTCCACCCAGTCGCCGTCGTTGATGTAGAGCACGCCGTTGACGTCGCGCATCTCGGCCTGGTGGATATGGCCGCACACCACGCCGTCGAAGCCGCGCCGCCGCGCTTCCCCGGCCAGGGCGGTTTCGAACCGGTCGATCGCCTTGACCGCTTCCTTGACCTGCCGCTTCAGCCAGGCCGACAGCGACCAGTACGGATAGCCGAGCCGGCGGCGCACCGCATTGAACCAGGTGTTGAAGCGCAGCGCCGTGCTGTAGGCCCAGTCGCCCAGCACGGCGAGGAATTTGGCGTAGCGCACCACGCTGTCGAACTCGTCGCCGTGGATCACCAGCAGGCGGCGGTTGTCGGCGGTGACGTGCACCGCCTCGGGGCGCAGGCGGATACCGGCGATCTCCAGCCCCATCGGCAGCCAGGCGCGGAACATCTCGTCATGGTTGCCGGGGATGTAGGTGACCTCGGTGCCGGTGCGGGCGTGGCGCAGGATCAGCCGCAGCACCTCGTCACAGGCCTCGTCCCAGTACCAGGATTTGCGCAGCCGCCAGCCGTCGATGATGTCGCCGACCAGGAACAGCCGGTCGCAGGAAACCCGGTGCAGGAAGTCGATCAGGAAATCGCTGCGGCAGCCGCGGGTGCCCAGATGCACGTCGGAGATGAACACCGTGCGGTAACGTGCGGCCAGCGCGGCGGAGGGGGCGGCGTGCTTCATCGGCGGGCACAGCACATACGGAAGTTTCGGAATCGCGCGCGTGAAGTTTGCATGACCTCACGCTATTCTCCCGCGCGGCGACAATATAATCGAAATGCCGCAGCACGGTCATCTAAACGACATGAGCGACAGCGACACTTTCCGACTTGCCCATGTGGAGTCGCGACGCCATGCCCCGGCTGCGTCATCGCGCCAGCGCGCGGCCCGCATGCTGATCGTCTTCAACCCCACCGCGGGCCGGCGGCGGGCGGCGCGGCTGTGGCGGGTGCTGGACGTGCTGTCGGCCAGCGGCATGCGGCTGGAACTGGCGGAAACCCGCCACGCCGGCCACGCCGTGCAGTTGGCGCGGGAGGCGGTGGGCGCCGGGGCCGACCTGGTGGTGGCGGCGGGCGGGGACGGGACCATCGCCGAAGTTGCGAACGGCCTGAACGGCTCGGGCTGCCGGCTGGGCGTGATCCCGCTGGGGACCGCCAACGTGATGGCGCATGAACTCGCCCTGCCGTTCCTGCCGCGGGAGGTGGCGGCCGCCCTGGCCTTCGGCCGCACCCGCACGATCCGCCCGGGCGTCGTCCACGGCGCGGACGGGGCGCGGGTGTTCGTGCAGATGCTGGGCGCCGGGTTCGATGCGCAGGTGGTGCAGCGGCTCGATCTCGGGCTGAAGCGGGCGATCGGCCGCGCCGCCTATGTCGCGCAGTCCCTGCGGGAGGCCGCGCGCTACCCGTTCCGGCCGATCCGGGTCAGCGTGGACGGCCGCGCCTGCGAGGCCGGCAGCGTGATCGTCAGCAAGGGCCGGCTGTATGGCGGGCGGTATCTGCTCGCCCCCGGCGCCAGCCCGGCCGATGACGGCTTCACAGTGGCGCTGTTCGAGCGGGCGGGGCCGTTCGCGGCGCTGCTTTATGGCGCGGCGCTGCCGCTCGATCTGCTGCCGCGGATGCCGGGGCTGCGGCTGCTGCGGGCAGCCGAGGTGGCGATCGAAACCCCCGGCGTGCCGGCGCAGACCGATGGCGATGCGGCCGGCGCCGGGCCGCTGCTGGTACGCGACGCGCCGGCGCCGATCCGCGTCGTGGTGGGCACGCCGTAGGCGGCTACGCCGCGGCGGGGGCGGCTTCGGCGGCGGGGGCGGCGGGCGGCGCCTCGACGGTGACGCTCACGTCCACCGTCATGCCGGCGAAATCGCCGCTGCCGCCGATGAAGCCGCCGGCGACCGGCACTGCCTGTTCCGGGGTGCGCGCCGCGCAGACCCGGATCAGGTTGCGCCCGGCGACCAGCCCGTTGGTGGGATCGAACTCCACCCAGCCTGCGCCGGGCAGGTAGACCGCGCACCAGGCATGGGTGGCGCCGCCGCCGACCGTCGCATCGGTGCTCGTCTCGTCGTACAGGTAGCCGCTGACGAACCGGGCGGCGAGGCCGAGGGCGCGGGCTGCCTCCATCATCAGCAGGGCGAAGTCGCGGCAGGCGCCGCGCTTGCTGGCGAGCGTGACCGTCGGGGCGTTGGTGCCCTCGATGTCCCGCGCCTCGTAGGTGAAGTCCGCCTTGATCGCGGCGGTGATGGCCGACAGCAGGTCCATCGTGCGCGCCGGGCGGGTGCGCGGCAGGAACCGGCGCACCCAGGCGTCCACCTCCCGGTGCGGGTCGGCGTGCTGGCGTTCCATCATGCGCGCGACGTCGGGAAATTCCTCGGGCGCGTAGCTGAACGGGTAGGTCTCCGCGATCGGGTCGATCGCCTCGCGCGGCAGTTCGGGCGTGGCCGGATAATGGTCGAGGTCCAGCGTCGAGACGATGTCGAGCGTGTCGCTGCGGGCCTCCGGCCATTCCACGATACAGACGGAATTGCCGTACACGTCATGTGCCCAGCGCGTCGCCTCCGCCGCCGGGGTCAGCCCGAGGGTGGCGCCGCGCAGCCGCAGGTCGTGGCTGTCGCGCGGCCGCAGCATCAGCCGGTGCGGCGTGAAGCGCACCGGCCGTGCATAGCGATAGCTGGTCCGATGGCGGACGTGAACGTGCGGCACCGGGTCAGATCACGTGGAACAGATAGAGCAGGATGATGACCGGGATCGGAATCCCGAGCAGCCAGAGCAGGATGCCGCGCATGGCGCAGAAACTCCGCAGGGGTGAAACGGCGGAGCAGGCAACGCCTCCCGCCCGGCGGCGGTTGCGCTCACGCCGCCGTGCGCCAGGCACCGAGCCGTGCGCAGCCCTGTTCGACCCGCCGGCGCAGCCGCCCGATCCGTGCCACCCCCGCGAGCCGCCGATCGAGAAAGGCGAGCGTCGCCGCGTCATCCTCGCCCATGTCGCGCAGCCAATAGAGCAGCGTCGCGCCATACACGCCTGCCAGCGTCGCCCGCTTGGTGTACCAGGAGAAGTCGGCGGCGCGGTCGCCGGCCGCATGCCAGATGGCATCGACGGTGCGCGCCGTGCAGCGCGCGGCGGTCGCGGCGTGGCGCGGCAGGGACAGCACCGCCAGGGCGCGGCGCACCGCCTCCCGGTGCGGGCGGAGCAGGTCCAGCCGCCCCGCGATCAGACTGCGCACCCGCGCCGCCAGCCGCTGGCCGGCGAACTCCGCCGTCCCGGCCGCCGCCGCCGCCATGCGCCGGTCGGTCAGGTCGATGAACGCCTCGACGAGGTCGGCGGGACCGCCGGGAAACAGCAGCTCGGCATCCTCCGGTTCGCCGCCGAGATCGGCGATGGCGCCGCGCAGCGCCCGCTTGGTCCAACCCTCCGCGGGCACCCGCAGCAGCAGGGCGTCGACGACGGCGTCGCGCTCGGCGGAGCGTTCGGGCGGGGCGATCATG
>JAKAZX010000082.1 GCA_021826485.1 Pseudomonadota bacterium
GCGCAGCGCGGCGGCCGCCGCCTCGGCACCCTTGTTGTGCCCGTCAACGCCCGACCGCGCCTGCGCCTGGCGGACATCGTTGACGGTCAGCAGGCCGTTGCCGACGCACAGGGCGAATTGCAGCGTAACGGCGGTGATGCCGGCCATCGCCTCGCGGCAGACGAATTCGTAGTGATCGGTCTCACCCTTCACCACGCAGCCCAGCGCGACATAGCCGTGGTAGCGCCGCTGCCCGCGCAGCGCGAGCCGGATCGCGCCCGCCAGTTCCAGCGCCCCCGCCACGTCCAGCACGTCGAAGCCGGCGCCTGCGCCGGTGAGCAGCCGCGCAGCACCGTCGCGCAGGCCATCGACGATGTCCTGGTAATAGGGCGCACGGACGATCAGCAGATGCGGCGGCGCCCCCGCCAGCGGCGGCACCGATGGCGCCGGGGCATCGCGCGTGCTCATGCCGCCCCCGCGATCGGCCGCTGCGCGACGATGTTGAGGCCGTAGCCCTCCAGCCCGACGATGGTGCGGTGCGTGTTGGACAGCAGCACCATCTCCCGCACGCCCAGATCGAGCAGGATCTGTGCGCCGATGCCGTAATCGCGCAGTTCGCCGGCCGGCTGCGGGCTGTCGGCCAGCAGCCGGATGCGCTCGGACAGTTTGGTGGCGCGATTCTCCCGCAGCAGCACCGCGACCCCGCGCCCTTCCGCCGCGATCATCCGCATCGCCCCATGCAGGGCAGCGGAGGATTTGCCGGCAACGATGTCGTCCAGCACATCGACCGCGTGCATGCGCACCAGCACCGGCCCGCCGGCCGCGACATCGCCCTTCACCAGCACCAGATGCTCGGCATAGGTGACGCTGCTGGCATAGACCATGACCTGCCAGGTCCCGCCGATCTCATGCTCAAGCGTCGCTTCCTCGACCTTGCGCACCAGCCGTTCGGTGCGGCGGCGATAGGCGATCAGGTCGGCGATGGTGCCGAGCTTGACGTTGTGGCGCTGCGCGAAGGCGACGAGATCGGGCAGCCGCGCCATGGTGCCGTCGTCGTTCATGATCTCGCAGATCACGGCGGACGGATTGAGCCCGGCCAGCCGCGCCAGATCGACCGCCGATTCGGTATGCCCGGCACGCACCAGCGCCCCGCCCTCGCGCGCCACCAGCGGGAAGATGTGGCCCGGCGTCACGATGTCGTCGCGATCGCATTCCGGGTTGATGGCAACCGCGATCGTGTGCGCGCGGTCATGCGCGGAAATGCCGGTGGTGACGCCGCTGCGCGCCTCGATCGACACGGTGAAGGCGGTCTGGTGGCGCGTACGGTTGGCCTGGCTCATCAGCGGCAGGCCCAGTTGCTCGACACGGCTCTGCGTCAGCGCCAGGCAGATCAGGCCGCGGCACAGGCGCGCCATGAAGGCGATCACCTCGGGTGTGGCGAACTGCGCGGGGATCACCAGATCGCCCTCGTTCTCCCGGTCCTCGTCATCGACCAGGATGAAGGGGCGGCCGTTGCGCGCCTCCTCCAGCAGTTCGTCGATGGAGGAGATGTAGTCGTGCAGGCTGGAAGTCATGAGCTGCGCGGTCATGCCGTCTCCTGCAACCGGGCGACGTAGCGCGCCAGCGTGTCGATTTCGATGTTCACTGCGTCCCCCGGGGCAAGCCGGCCGAAGGTGGTGACGGAAGCGGTGTGCGGGATGATGTTGACCCCGAACAGCGCACCCTGCACCGCATTGACCGTCAGCGACACGCCATCCACCGCAATGCTGCCCTTCGGCGCGACGAAGCGTGCCAGCCCCTCCGGCACGCGGAACAGGAAGCGGGCGGAGCCGTGTTCCGGCGTGACCGAGACGACCTCGCCCACCCCGTCCACATGGCCGGACACGACATGCCCGCCCAGCTCGTCGCCCGCCCGCAGCGGCCGTTCCAGATTCAGTTGCGTTCCGCGCTGCCATCTGCCGAGCGATGTCTTGGACAGCGTTTCCGCCGACACGTCGGCGGCGAACCAGTCCTCGCCCGCGGCGATCGCGGTCAGGCAGCAGCCGGCGCAGGCGACGGACGCCCCCTCCGCGATCGGTCGCCCCTCGGTCCAGCCGCGCGGGGTGGCGATGACGAGGCGCATGTCCTGCCCGCCGCCGATCGGCGTCACCTCCCGCACCATTCCCAGCCCTGTGACGATCCCGGTGAACATCGCTCGCTCCGTTCAGGCGGCCCGGTGCAGTTCGGTCAGCACGTCCTCGCCCACCGGCCGTGTGGAGTCGCGGACGAAGCGCGGCATGGCGGACAGCTCGGCGATCCCGAAGGCCTGCGCCGCCGGCCAGCCGTCCGCACCCATCACCGAGGGCGCGTGGAACCAGGCGACGCGGTCCACCAGATCCGCCCGCAGCAGCGCCGCGGCAAGCTGCGCGCCGCCTTCCACCAGCAGCCGCGTGATGCCCCGCTGCGCCAGGGCGCGCAAGGCATCCGCCAGATCGACGCCGAGGCCCGCCCCCGCGCCGGTCGGCGGGATCGGCAGCACGACCACCCCCGCCTCGGTCAGCGCGCGGCGGCGTTCGGCATCCGCGTCCGGCCGCGCCAGCAGCCAGGTGGGCGTGGCCCGTGCGGTCGCGATCAGCCGGGCGGTCAGGCGGGTGCGCAGATGGCTGTCGGCGACCAAGCGGACCAGCGGGGTCGTGCGGAAGCCGGGAATGCGGCAGGTCAGGTCCGGGTCATCGGTCAGCACCGTGCCGACGCCGACCAGGATCGCGTCATGCCGCCCGCGCAGCGCGTGCCCGGCCATCCGCGCCGCCGGGCCGGTGATCCAGCGGCTTTCGCCGGCGCGGGTGGCGATGCGGCCGTCCATGGTGGAGGCGAGCTTCAGCGTCACCAGCGGCCGGCCGTCGCGGATGCGGGTGAAGAACCCGGCATTCAGCGCCTCTGCCTCTCCCGCCAGCGTGCCGACCTCCACGGCGATGCCGGCCTCGCGCAGCCGCGCCGCCCCCGCGCCGTTGACGCGCGGGTCGGGATCGAGCGCCGCGATGACCACGCGGGCGACGCCGGCGGCGACCAGGGCATCGGTGCAGGGCGGCGTGCGACCGTGGTGGCAGCAGGGTTCCAGCGTCACATAGGCGGTCGCCCCGCGCGCCGCGCCGCCGGCCATCGCCAGCGCCAGCGGCTCGGCATGCGGCCGGCCGCCCGGCGCGGTGACGGCGCGGCCGACCACCCGCCCGTCCCTGACCACCACGCAGCCGACGGCCGGATTGGGCCAGACATTGCCGAGACCCCGGCGCGCCAGCGCCAGGGCTGCGCGCATATGTGACCGATCGTCCATCCCGCCGCTATGTGGGATCGCCGAGCTGGCCGAGAAAGGCCTCGAAATCCTTGGCCTCGCGGAAGTTGCGGTAGACCGAGGCGAAGCGGACATAGGCCACGGCATCGACTTCCTTCAGCGTTTCCATCACCAGCTCGCCGATCTGCTGGCTGGCGATCTCGCCCTCGCCCGAGGCTTCGAGCTGGCGGACGATGCCGTTGACGATCCGCTCGATCCGCTCCTCCGCCACCGGGCGCTTGCGCAGCGCGATGCGGACGGAACGGGCGAGCTTGTCCCGGTCGAACGGCACGCGGCGGCCGTCCGACTTGATGACGATCAGGTCGCGCAACTGCACCCGCTCGATGGTGGTGAACCGCTGCGTGCAGGCCGTGCAGAACCGCCGCCGCCGGATCGCCGCCCCGTCATCGGTGGGGCGGCTGTCCTTCACCTGGGTATCGTCATGGCCGCAGAAGGGGCAGAGCATGGCAGATGGATAGCGGGTGGGGGGGAACCGGGGAAGGGCGGCGGGCAGACCGACACGCCGCCGACCCAGCCGATGCGACTTGCCCGCACTGCGCGTAGCGCGTATCTTCCGCCATGGTGTTCGAGTGGGACCCGGCCAAGCACAACCGGAACCTGCGGTCGCGTGGCATCGGCTTCGATGAAGCGGCAATGATCTTCGACGGCGAGACCGTGGTTTGGCCCGACCCGCGCACCGATTACGGAGAGGCGCGCTGCAACGCGCTCGGCATGGTCGATGGCAAGGTCCTGCGGGTGGTGTTCACCATGCGCGCAGACGTGGTGCGGATCATCTCCGCCTGGAAGGCAAACCGGAAGGACCGGCAGCGATGGCTGGATCGCGCGTGACACGGATGACGACGGAACAGATCAGGGCGCAGCTTGCGCAGCGCGATCCGGAGGCCGTCGCCGCCGCCCGTCGGCGTTTCGACGCGACGACCGAACAGGACATCCGGCGGCAGATGCGTGCGGAGGGGCAGGACCCCGACGCCCCCATTCCATCCGATGCGCGCCGCAGCGTGCCGGTGCGGCTGGTACGCGAGCGGCTCGGCATGACGCAAGTGGACCTCGCCGCGCTGCTGCACGTGCCGCTCGGCACGCTGCGCAACTGGGAACAGCGGCGCTTCGCGATCGACCCGGCGGTGCAGGCGTTGCTGCTGGTGCTGTACCGCGAACCCGAAGCGGCGCTGCGGGCGCTGCAACCAGCCGCCTGACGGCGATCAGCGCAGCAAGGTCCAGGTGATCGCCCCGGCGGCGTTGGCGCAACGGAGCGCAAATCGTTTTCGACTTCAACGCGACTCATTCACCACGCGACTTGGCAGGCCGCAGATGCGTTCGGAGCATCTCCTGCGCCTCCCTGTCACCTGAAGTTAGGCGCTGTTGCGGAACATCGCGCTCATTCCCGGCGGCAACATCGAGGATACGGTCGGCCGACTGGATGCGGCCGGCGGCTTCCAGTTCATGCAGCAGGTCGCCGGTGGACAGCGCCATCACGCGTTCCGGCAACCCGCGGACGAAGCGACGCGATCGCACATCATTGTCCTCGTACAGCAGAAGGGCTTCCAGGTCAGGGTCACGGTCGATTTCGGCATTGAGAACTTCCAGCGTCGAGAGTTCGCCCCTCCCCTTCGAGCGAACCCGCCTGTCTGCCGCGCGCAGTACCTGAAATTCAGCGAATGTCGAGGTGACAACGACTTCGACCTGCCCCGAATGACGGCGCGCCCACTGCACGACGTCTTCGGCGCCGGTACGGGCGAGGTCCTGCGTGACCTCAAAATACACCATGTCAGGGATCAGCACGCGCAGGCCCGGCATGGTCAGGCACTCAAGCGCTTCCCCGGCGGCAAGGGTGATCAGCGGGGATGCGTCCGTCACCAGCAGGCCGAGCCGGCGGGTCATTCCGGCCCGGTGCGCGCCAGCGCCTCGCGGATCACGGCGCGGGCGCGCAGGCGGGATTCGCGGTTGGGGCCGTCCAGTGGCGCGATCGGCGGACGCAGGCCGAGTTCGCCGAGACCTGCGAGAACGTCGCGGTAATTGTCGATCCCGCGGCCGCGCAGCGACGCCCAGGAGATCTCCCCGGCAGCGTAGCGGCGCAACAGCAATTCCCGTTCCGCGTGCGTCATCGCTTCCCCTACCCCGCCCGCGTCCCCTGCCGCCCGCCATAGATCGGAAACCGCGCGCACAGCTCCAGCACGCGCTGCCCCACCGCCTGTTCCGCCGCCGCGTTGGTGCCGTCGTTGGAGCGGGCGAGGCCGTCCAGCACCTCGCCGATCATCCGCCCGATCGCCTGGAACTCGGCGACGCCGAAGCCGCGCGTGGTGCCGGCGGGGGTGCCGAGGCGGATGCCGGAGGTGATGGTCGGCTTCTCCGGATCGAACGGGATGGCGTTCTTGTTGGCGGTGATGTGCGCGCGGTCCAGGCTCGCCTCCGCCGCCTTGCCGGTGGTGCGCTTGGGGCGCAGATCGACCAGCATCAGGTGGCTGTCGGTGCCGCCGGTGACGATGGCCAGCCCCTGCTCCACCAGCGATGCCGCCAGCGCCCGCGCATTGTCCGCAACCGCGCGCTGGTAGGCGCGGAACTCCGGCCGCAGCGCCTCGCCGAACGCCGCCGCCTTGGCGGCGATCACGTGCATCAGCGGGCCGCCCTGCAATCCCGGGAACAGGGCCGAATTGATCTTTCTGCCCAGATCCGGGTCGTTGCCGAGCACCATGCCGCCGCGCGGGCCGCGCAGCGTCTTGTGCGTGGTGGTGGTGCAGACATGCGCGTGCGGCAGCGGGCTGGGATACACGCCGGCCGCCACCAGCCCGGCGAAATGCGCCATGTCCACCATGAAATACGCACCCACCTCGTCCGCCACGCGGCGGATGCGGGCGAAGTCGATGACGCGCGGATAGGCCGAGCCGCCGGCGATGATCAGCTTCGGCCGGTGCGCGCGCGCCAGCCGCTCCAGCTCCTCGTAATCGAGCAGCCCATCCTCCCGCCGCACGCCGTACTGCACGGCGTTGAACCATTTGCCGGACAGGTTGGGCGCCGCGCCATGCGTCAGATGCCCGCCGGCGGCCAGGCTCATGCCCAGGATGGTGTCGCCGGGGCTGAGCAGGGCGAGGAACACCGTCTGGTTCGCCTGCGCGCCGGAATGCGGCTGCACGTTGGCGAAGCCGCAGCCGAACAACTGCCGGGCGCGGTCGATGGCAAGCTGCTCCGCCACATCGACCTCGCCGCAGCCGCCGTAATAGCGGCGGCCCGGATACCCCTCGGCATACTTGTTGGTCAGCACCGAGCCCTGCGCCTCCAGCACCGCGGCGGAGACGATGTTTTCGCTGGCGATCAGCTCGATGCCGTCCTGCTGGCGCACCAGTTCGCGGCCGATGGCGGCGGCAAGCTCGGGGTCGGTCTCGGCCAGCGGCGCGGCGAAGAAGCGGGCCAGGTTGGCGGCGGGCGACTGCTCGTTCATGGCGGCATCCCTCGAGGGCGGGGCGGCTGCTGTATCACGCGCCCGCGGCGGACGAAATTGCCCCCGTTCCGCGCCGCCGCCCCGGCCTTGCCCGGCCGGCTATTTGCCGCCCGTCAGCATATCCAGATTGACCGCATCCGCCATCGCGGCATAGCCGGCATCGTTCGGGTGCAGGTGATCGCCCGAGTCGAAGCGCGTCTGGATCGTCCGCGGATTGGCCGGGTCGCGCACCGCGGCGTCGAAGTCGATCACGCCGTCGAATGCGCCGCTGCGGATGAACTCGTTGACCGCCTGCCGCTTCATCTCCTTCGCCTCGGTGAAATACCCCTCGAACGGCAGGCCCTGGAATGCGTCGTCGAACGGGGTCAGCGTCGCGCCCAGGATGCGCAGGCCATGCATGTGGGCGCGCGCGATCAGTTGCCGGTAGCCGGCGATGATGTCGTCCGCCGAGGGGGCCGGCTCGTGCGGGGCGAGTGGCGTTGCCGGCCAGCCGATGTCGTTGATGCCCATCATGAGGACGACGGTGCGGGCATGCGGCTGCGCCGCCACTTCGCTGTCGAACGCGGCCAGCGCGTTGACGCCCATGCGGTCGCTCAGCACCCGCTCGCCGGAAATCGCCTCATCCAGCACCGCGACGTCGTCCTTGCCCGCCTTGTGCAGCCGCTCCGCCAGCGCATCGGGCCAGCGGTGGTTGGCGTCGGGGGTGGAGTTGGCGCCATCGGTGATCGAGTCGCCGAACGTGACCACGGCCTGCGCGCCGGCCGGTGCGGCCACCATGATGCCGGCCAGGAAGGCCCGCGACCGCATCGTGCTCTCCGCCTTGATCTCCGCGTCGGCCGTATGGTCGCCGGTTGCGGACACATAGGCGGTCTGCACGCCTTCCCAGTGCGCGGTGGTGACGGGTGTGACCTCCGGCAGGAACAGGCTGACGGCGACGCTGCCGAGCGCGGGAACGTCAAGGTCCACCGGGTCGCTGACCGCCGGCGCGCCGGGGGGCACCGTGATCGTGCCGGCGCCGCCGAAGGTCAGCGCGCGGTCGGACCCGGCGACGATCGCCGACCCCGTCCCGGCCAGCGCCACATGCGCCGCGCCGATGACCAGGGGGCGGTGGCCGTACTGGTTCGACAGCACGATGCGCACGCGACTGCCGCCGATGCTGACCCGCGCCACTTCCCGTACCGTCTGGTTCCAGAGATTGCGCGGCAGGGTCCAGGGCACCGGGAAATCGGCGCCCCATGCCGGCTGCGGCGCGGCGGACCAGGTGCCGATCCAGTCCCCGTCGGCCGGCTGCGCGCGCCCCGGCTGGCCGGACAGGACCAGCGCAAGCAGCCCGAGCACGCCGGCCAGCAGCAGCGTCCGGCTGCGGGCCGAGCGCGGCGCGGCGGGACAAGTCTGCCTGTGCGGCATGGTTTCCTCCCTCTTGGACTCCCTCAGCCTCCTTCTACCCGCCCCGGCGCACCGGCGGCCGATCACATTCGCGGGGCGCGCCACGGCCTCGCCGCGGCAGGCTCGGCTTGGCATGGCGGGCGGCGCAGCCTAAGCCTTGGCCCATCGCCTGCGCTGGAGACCCGCCGCCATGTCCCACGGCCGCTTCCCCACCACCCGCCCGCGGCGCAACCGCTACGATGCCTGGACGCGCCGGCTGGTGGCCGAGCACCGGCTGTCGGTCGATGACCTGATCTGGCCGGTGTTCGTGATCGAGGGACGGTCGGTTGTCGAGGACGTGCCCTCCATGCCCGGCGTGCAGCGGGTGACGATCGACCGGCTGGCCGCCCATGTCGCCCCGGCCGCCGAACTCGGCATCCCGGCGGTCGCCCTGTTCCCCGCCACGCCCGCCGACCGCAAGGACGCGGAGGGCACGGAATCCGGCAATCCGGAGAACCTGATGTGCCGCGCCGCCCGGCTGCTGAAGCGGGAATTCCCCGGCCTCGGCCTGGTCGGGGACGTGGCGCTGGACCCCTATACCGATCATGGGCATGACGGCGTGATCCGCCACGGCTACGTGGCCAATGACGAGACGCTCGGCATCCTCACGCGCCAGGCGGTCAACCAGGCGCAGGCCGGGATCGACGTGATCGCGCCGTCCGACATGATGGACGGCCGGGTCGGCGCGATCCGCACGGCGCTCGACGGCGCCGGGCTGATCCATACCCGCATCATGAGCTACGCGGCGAAATACGCTTCGGCCTTCTACGGCCCGTTCCGCGACGCGGTCGGCTCCGCCAGCGCCCTGAAGGGCGACAAGCGCACCTACCAGATGGACCCCGCCAATTCCGATGAGGCGCTGCGCGAGGTGGCGATGGACCTCGAGGAGGGCGCCGACATGGTGATGGTCAAGCCCGGTCTGCCCTATCTGGACATCGTCCGCCGCGTGCATGAGCGGTTCGGCGTGCCCACCTTCGCCTATCAGGTGTCGGGCGAGTATGCGATGACCATGGCGGCGGTGGAGCGCGGGTGGCTGGATCACGACCGGGCGGTGCTGGAACTGCTGCTGGCCTTCAAGCGCGCCGGCGCCGCCGGGGTGCTGACCTATTTCGCGCCCGCCGCGGCGCGCCTGCTGCGGGAGGGATGAGAGGATCGTCGCCCTGCGCCGGACCATGAGCCTCGCGGAGTTCCTGGCATGGGAGGAACGGCAGGAACCGCGCTACGAGTTCGACGGATTCGACCCGGTGGCGATGACCGGCGGCACGCTCGCCCACGAGATGATCGGCGGCAGCGTGCGCAGGCTGCTGGCTGACCACCTGCGCGGCACCCCCTGCCGCGTCGTCGGCCCGACCCTGAAGGTCGAGGTGATGGGCCGCATCCGCTACCCCGACGCCTTCGTCTACTGCACCCCCGCCCCGCGCGACGCCACGGTGATCCGCGACCCGGTGGTGGTGTTCGAGGTGCTCAGCCCCGCCACCTCCCGCACCGACCGGATCGAGAAGCTGCGGGAATATCAGGCCACCCCCTCGATCCGCCGCTACGTGATCCTGGAGCAGGACAGCATCGCCGCCACCGTGTTCGCACGCCACGGCGCGGACTGGACGGCGCGCGCGCTGACCGAGGGCGACACGCTCGCGCTGCCGGAGATCGCAGTGGAACTCCCCCTCGCCGAGATCTATGCCGGCGTCGAACTGCCGCCGGACGCGCCGGACGGCTCAGCCTAGCCCGGGGATCGGAACGCCTGCGGTCTGCGCCAGCAGGATCGCGTTCAGGCCCAGCACCAGCACGGTGCAGACGATCGCCGCCGCCTGCGTCGTGCGCCGGTTGACCAGGCTGCCCATCACGTCGCGCCGGCCGGTCAGCCACACCAGCGCCAGCATCGGCACCGGCAGCGCAAGGCTCAGCACGATCTGGCTCATCACCAGCGCATTCGTCGCGTTCAGGCCCAGCGCCACCACCGCGAAGGCCGGCAGCATCGTCACCGCGCGGCGCAGCCACAGCGGAATCCGCCAGTGCACGAAATCCTGCATGATCGACTGCCCCGCCAGCGTGCCGACCACCGAGGAAGAGAAGCCGGAGGCGAGCAGCGACAGCAGGAACACGCTCGCCGCCGCCGGGCCGAGCAGCGGGCCGAGCGTGTGATAGGCGGTCTCGATCTCCGCCACGTCCGGGTGGCCGCTGTGGAAGGCGCGCGCGGCCATCGCCAGCATCGCCATGTTGACGATGCCGGCCAGCCCCAGCGCGCCGATCACCTCGCGGTTGGAAAACGACAGCACGCGCCGCCGTGCCGTATCGTCCGCCGCCGGCATCCGCCCCTGCATCAGCGCCGAATGCAGATAGATCACGTGCGGCATCACGGTCGCGCCGATCATGCCGACCGCCAGCGCCACGCTGGCGCTGTCCGGCAGGCGCGGCAGCACCGCGTCGCGCGCCACCGCCCCCCAGTCGGGCGGCGCGATCGCCAGCTCGGCGACGTAGCACAGGCTGATCAGGCCGACGAAACCGCCGATCAGCAGCTCCAGCGGCCGAAAGCCGCGATTGCCGAGCAGCAGCATGGCGTAGGTGGCCACCCCGGTGATGGCGAGGCCGACCAGAAGCGGCACGTGCAGCAGCAGCGACAGCCCGATGCCGCCGCCAAGGAACTCGGCGAGGTCGGTCGCCATCGCGGCGACCTCGCTGATCGCCCACATGCCCAGTGTCACCGGCCGCGGCAGCCGGTTCCGGCATTCGCTGGCCAGGCTGTTCCCGGTGGCGATGCCGAGCTTGGCGGACAGCGACTGGAACAGCATCGCGATCGCGTTGGCGACCACCACAACCCACAGCAGCGTGGTGCCATAGGCGGCGCCGGCCTGGATGTTGGTGGCGAAATTGCCCGGGTCGATATAGGCGACGGAGGCGATCACCGCCGGCCCGACGAACGGCAGCACCGCCCGCAGGCCGCGCCGCCGCCCGGCCAGCACTTCCTGCCCCGCCGCCATCGTCCGCGCCGACATCCCGCGCAACACCGCCTCGCTCATGGACGCTCCTTCGCCAGCATCGTCGGGAATTTGTAGCCTCGGCTACAAACCGCAGCCGGGGATGTAATCCCTGTTGCGGGTTGCTTCAAGCGTCCCGGCGGGCGATACGCGGCCGAGCCTGCCGGAGGGACCGCGTTGCCCGTACCGCCGACCGAACTGCCCACCGAGCCGACGCAGGCGCGCCGCTTCGGCAAGGCGCGCTCGGCGCAGGCGACGGCGCTGCTGGAGGATTACGCCGAACTGATCGCCGACCTGCTGGCCAGCGAGGGGGAAGCGCGGCCGACCGACATCGCCCGCCGCCTCGGCGTTTCCCACGCCACCGCCATCAAGGCGATCGCCCGGCTGAAGCGGGAGGGGCTGGCCACCGCCCGCCCCTATCGCGGCGTGTTCCTGACCGAAACCGGGGAGCATCTGGCCGCCCGCGTCCGCGCCCGCCATCGGCTGGTGGTGGACGTGCTGTGCGCCCTCGGCGTGCCGAAGGAAGCGGCGGAGCAGGATGCCGAGGGGATCGAGCACCACGTCTCCGACACCACGCTCGCCGCGTTCTCGCGGTTCCTCACGGCGCGGTAGCGGGCAGCCGCCGGAAGGTCGCGAACTGGAAGGACTGCACCGCCCCGCCCGGCGTCACGTGGCGATGGCGGCGGCTGTCCAGCAGCGCGAACGCCGCGCCCAGCAGTGCCGACAGGCTCGCCGCATCGTGGCGCACGACCGGCAGGCCGCTGCACCGCTCCGGCCCGTCCGGCGCGAAGGTACCGATGATGGCATGCCCG
>JAKAZX010000083.1 GCA_021826485.1 Pseudomonadota bacterium
CAGCACCGCCGCCGCTTCCGCCGCGTCCAGCTCGGTCCGGCCGGCCGCGCGCGCCCGCCCGAAGGCGGCCGCCGCGGCGGCGCGGTCGGGCGCGATCTCCAGCACGTCGGAGGGCGGCAGTTCCCGGGCGGCGGCGCGGCTGCGGCGGTCCCGCACCAGATGCAGGACGCCGCGCACCGCCTGCTCGGGGCTGGCGAACACCGGCACGCCGGCGGCGGCGAGCCTGGCGCGCAGCGGTGCCCCGGTGCTCTCGCCCAGCACCGCCGCCAGCACCGGCACGTGCGCCGCCCGGGCGGCGGCGGCGATCGCGGTCATGGCGACCTCGTCGTCCGGGCCGGTCGGCGCATGGACCAGCAGCACGCCGCCCACCTCTGCGGCACCGGCCAGCAGCGCCCCGGCCTCGGCCAGCCGGGTCGGCGAGTCGGTGCCGGCATAGACGAGGCCCGCCATCGCCCGGGCATCGGGCCGCACCACCCGCTGCGCCATCTCCTCCGGCAGCGCGAGGCGCAGCACCTGCCGGGTTTCCGCCGTCAGCGCCGCGAGGGTCAGCCCTTCCCGCAGGGCGGCATCGGCGGCGAGCCAGGCGGGACCGACCGCGTTGGTCGCGATCGCCAGCGCCTCGCTGCGCAGCTTGCGGGCGCGCGTCAGCGTCTCCGCCGCGGCGAGCAATTCGGCGAGCTGCGTCACCACCAGCACGCCGCTGCGGTGCAGCGCCGCCTGGAGGACCGCATCCGCGGTGCCGGACGGGTCGAGCAGCCGCCCGCCCGGCCGGATCGCCACCACCGGCCGCAGCCGCGCCGCCGCGCGGGCCGCCGACAGGAAGCGCCGGGCATCCCTGATCCGCCGCAGGTCGAGCAGGATGGCGCCGGTCCCTGGGTCGCGGCTCAGCCAATCCAGCGCCGCGGCGAAGCCCAGGTCCTCGTTGGCGCCCAGGCCGATGATGTGGCTGAAGCCGACGCCGTTCGGCTCCGCCCAGTCCAGCACCGCGCGGCACAGCGCTGCGGACTGGGATACCAGCGCGAGCCGCCCCGGCTGCGGCGGCAGGTGGCCGAGGCTGGCGTTCAGCCCCAGCTCCGGCACCACCAGCCCGAACGCGCCCGGCCCGAACGCCCGCACGCCGGTCTGCCGCGCCAGCGCGCCCAGGTCGTCGGTCAGCCCCGTCACCACTGCCGCCCGCGTGCCAAGCCGCCCCAGCGCCGCCATCGCCGCGCCGATCGCCTCGCCATCCTGGCAGATCACCGCGAGGTCCGGCACCGGGGAAAGCCCGGCGATGTCCGCCGCATCCTCCGCCGTCAGGATCGCGCCGCGGAAGCCGCCGCCGCGCAGATTCGCCAGCACCGTCCGCCCGGCCGCGGTGGCGGCGCCGACCACCAGGATTGAGGCCGGGCGGAACATCCGCTCGACGCGGAACCGGCCGGGCAGGGGAACCTGAAGTTCGGGCATGGATCGACCCCGGCGACCGGCGCCGGCGGCTCAGTCGCGCGCCAGGCGGGTGGTGCGATAGAGCGCGGTCAGCGGCGCGGTGAACCCGATGCTGGCGAGCGAGAGGTCCCCGCCCGCGATGCGCACCGGCATCTCCGGCCAGCCGCCGTCCTCGCCCCGGCGCAGCAGGTCGGCGGCGACCGCATCGCTGTGCAGCACCAGGATTTCCCGCACCCCCGGCATTTCCTGATAGGCGCGGACATTGGCCCAGGTGTCGGCCCGGTTGCCGGGCGACAGGATTTCCACGATCAGCACCGGGTCGTGAATGGCGGGATCGCCCGGCGCCTCCTCCGTGCAGGTCACGGCGAGGTCGGGGATGCGGTAATTCGGCCGGTCGCGATTCGGGGCGATCACGCCGGCATTGGCAACCACGACGCAGGGGCTGCGGCGGTCGTGCAGGTGATTGCGCAACAGGCTGCCAAGCTCGTTCTGCAACCGCGCATGCGTCGGGCTAGCCGGGGCCATCGCCTGCGGCACGCCATCGACGAGCTGCCAGCGCACACCCGCCGGCGCGTCCCAGGCCAGGAACTCCGCCAGCGTCATCCGGCCGGGAATGGCGAGTGCGACCGTCATGCGGACAAGCCTAGCACGGGCCGGCATTCAGTGCAGCCCGAGCACCGCGTACAGTCGGGCACTCGGGGGCCAGGCGCCGATCACCTGGCCGCGGAAGGCGAAGGCGGCCCACAGCAGGGCGGTCAGCACCAGCAGGCTGATCAGCCAGCCGATCCAGGCGCCGCGCCCGCGCGGGGCCAGTTCGATCTCATCGTCGCGCGGCGGCGGGCGGTCGTCGTCCACGGTATCGACGCTGCGCGGCCGGTAGCCGGCCAGCCGCGGCTCGATGTGCAGCGGCGTCTCCTCCGGCGGCGGCGGGGCGGGCGGCTCCTCCACAACTGCGCGCGGGGGTGGCGGCGCGGCGGTATGGGGCGTCCATTCGGTGCCGCAGCGGGCGCAGCGCACCGCCTTGCCGCCGGCGGCCAGACTCTCCGGCACCTCGTAGGCAGCCTGACAGGAAGGACAGACGATGCGCATCCGGCAATCCTGCGCGAGCCGCCCCGTGCTGGCAACAGCCGGGCGGCGCGCCGCCGCGGCGAGGTCGGCCCCGCTCTTCGCTTCCCCGGCGGCTGGTGGCAGAACGGGGCGGTCAGGTGCGGGGAGTCGCATGGTCCGGCTGGAGGGCGTGTCGCTGCAGTACGGGTCCGGCCGGCGCGCCGGGCCGGCAGTGCTTCACGAGCTTGACCTGACGATCCCGGAAGGCGGGTTCCGCTGGCTGCGCGGCCCGTCCGGCGCCGGCAAGACCAGCCTGCTGCGGCTGCTGAACCTGACCGTGCGGCCGACGCGCGGGCGGCTGGTGGTGCTGGGGTCGGAAATCGGCGGCGCGACGCGCGCCGAGCTGCCGCCGCTGCGCCAGCGCATCGGCATGGTGTTCCAGGACTTCCGGCTGCTGCCGCATCTGTCGGCCTTCGACAACGTCGCCCTGCCGCTGCGCATCGCCGGGCGGCCGGAAGGGCAGGTGCGGGCGGACGTGACCGAAATGTTGCGCTGGGTCGGCCTGTCCCGGCGCAGCGACGCCCGGCCGGCGGCGCTGTCCGGGGGCGAGCAGCAGCGCGTGGCCATCGCCCGCGCCGTGGTGGGCCGGCCGAGCCTGCTGCTGGCCGACGAGCCGACCGGCAATCTGGACGACACCCAGGCCGAGCGGCTGATGCTGCTGCTGAAGGAGATGAACCGGCTCGGCGCGACCGTGGTGGTGGCGACCCACAACGAGGCACTGGTCGCGCGCCATCCCGGCCCGGCGATCCGGCTGGAGAGCGGGCGGCTGCGCGACGATGCCTGAGCGCGCCCGCCGGCTGCGCCCCGCACGCTTCGACGATCTCGGCCTGCGCCGGGCGCTGGGGGACCGGATGCTGCCGCTGCTGGTGGCGGCGATGGCGTTCCTGGCGGCGCTGGCGCTGGCCGGCTCGGCCGGGGCGGCGGCGCTGGTGCGCCACTGGCAGGAAGGGGCGGCGGCGGCGCTGACGGTGCAGGTGCCCGCCCCCGGCGATGCCGCCGCGGGTGGGACCGGGACGCGGCTGGACGCGGTGCTGGCGCTGCTGCGGGCGGTGCCCGGGATCGGCGATGCCCATGCGCTCAGCTCCGCCGAACTGGGCGCCCTGCTGCGTCCCTGGCTGGGCGACGCGGCGGGCGACCCGGCGCTGCCGCTGCCGGCGGTGATCGCGGTGCGGATGGCCGCGGCAGCCCCAGACCTGACGGCACTGGGCGCGCGCCTTGGCGCCGCCGCGCCGGGCACGCTGGTCGAGAGCCAGGGCGTCTGGGTGGAGCGGCTGACGCGGCTGGCGCGCAGCCTGCAAGCCTGCGCTTGGCTGGTGCTGGCGGTGGTGGCGGGCGTCGCCGCCGCGGTGGTCGCGGTCGGCACGCGCGCCGGCCTCGCCGCCCGGCGGGAGGCGATCGAGATCGTGCATGGCCTGGGCGCGACCGACGGCTACGTGGCCCGGCGCTTCGCCCGCCGCACCACGGCACTGGCCGCGCTGGGCGCGCTGCTTGGCACCCTGGCGGCCCTGCCGGTGCTGGCAGCGCTGGCGGTGATGGTGGCCCCGTTCGCCGGCAAGCCGGACGCGGCGACCGTGCCGGCGGAGCTGGCGCTGGGCCTGCCGGCGCTGCCGGTGATCGCGGCGCTGATCGGCTGGCTGACGGCGCAGGCGACGGTGCGGCGCTGGCTGCGCCGGCTGCCATGAGGATGCGCGGCTGGCTGCGCCCGCTGCTCGGCGTCGTCGTGGCGCTGCTGCTGCTGTGGCTGGCCGGGTTCGCATGGTTCCTGCGCGCGGTGGAGCGGGAGGCCGCGCCGGTGCCGCAGGCGGACGGCATCGTGGCGCTGACCGGCGGCGCCGGGCGGGTGGAGATGGCGCTGCGCCTGCTGGCGGAAGGGCGGGCGCGCGTCGCCCTGGTCTCCGGCGTCGGCGGGGCGGCGGAGTTCGCGGCGCTGGCCCGCCGCGCCGGCGTCGATCCCGACCTGGGCGCGCGCGTGACGCTGGGGCGCGCCGCCCAGTCCACCCGCGGCAATGCCAGCGAGACCGCGTCCTGGGCGCGCGCCAATGCGGTGCATTCGCTGATCGTGGTGACGGCGTTCTACCACATGCCGCGCGCGCTGGCCGAACTCGCGCGCACGCTGCCGGAGGTCCGGCTGCTGCCGGTGCCGGTGACGCCGGGCGCGTCATGGCGGCTGCTGGCCGGCGAATACACCAAGTTCCTGGCGGCGGAGTTGGGCCTGTCGGCGCTCGATCCGCGGCAATGGACGCATCCGGAGGGCGGTGGATGACGTGGCTGCGTTCGGCGGCGTTCAACCTGTGGTTTTTCGGGCTGACCTTCGTGATGTGCCTGTTCGTGCCGCTCGCCTGGGCGGGCGGGGAGCGTGCCGTGCTGCGCTACGCCCGCATCTGGGTGCGGCTGGTGCTGGCTGGGTTGCGGGTGCTCTGCGGCATCACCTGGCAGGTGACGGGCATCGAGCACCTGCCGCATGACGGGCCGGCGCTGATCGCGGCGATGCACCAGTCCGCCTTCGATGCGCTGGTCTGGGCCGTGCTGGCGCCGCGCTTCGCCTATGTGCTGAAGCGGGAACTGACGCGCATCCCGCTGTTCGGGCCGACGCTGCTGCGCGGCGGCATGATCGCGATCGACCGGCGCGCTGGCCCGGCCGCGATGCGCGAATTGCTGCGCGCGGCCGACCACGCGCTCGCCACGCGGCGGCAGGTGGTGATCTTCCCCGAGGGCACGCGCGCAGCGCCCGGGGAGCGGCTGCCGCTGCAACCGGGCATCGCCGCGCTGGCCGCGCGCATGAAGCTGCCGGTGATCCCGGTGGTGACCGATTCCGGGGAGCACTGGGGCCGCCGCGCGTTCCGCAAGCGGCCGGGCGTCATCCGCATCGCCATCCTGCCGCCGCTGCCGGCCGGGCTGCGCCGCGACGAACTGCTCGCCCGCCTTGCCGCCGTGTTCTCCACCGGCCTCGCGGGGGATGTGGATAACTCTGTGGGCGAGGTGTCCGGCGGCTTCTGATCGTGCGCGAGTTAAACAGTATAATCTATTGAATTATCTTCGGAATCTTCGAATCGTTCTGCCTGCAACCGGATCGACGCGGGCGTGGGGATAAACGCCCGCGTCGCGGCGGTCACAGATCGACGCTGTCGGGCAGGATCACCAGATCGCGGATGGTGACGCCGCGCCGGCGGGTGACCATGAACAGCACCGCCTCCGCCACGTCTTCCGGCTGCATCAGGCTGCCGGAGGCGAGCGCGTCGTCCAGCTTCTGCTTCGGCCAGTCGTTCAGCAGCGCCGTCACTACCGGGCCGGGTGCCACGGCGCCGACGCGCACGCCATGCTTCGACACCTGCCGCCGCAGCGTGTGGACGAACGCCTGCACCGCATGCTTGGAAGCGGTGTAGATCGGCTCGACCACCACCGGCACGAGGCCGGCGATCGAACTGGTCAGCACGATGTCGCCGCCGCCATGCGCGATCATGTGCGGCAGCACCGCATGAACCGTACGGAAGGTCGCGTTGACATTCAGGTTCAGCATGCGGTCCCACGCATCCGGGTCGCCTGCGGCGACCTCGCCGCCGACATAGCTGCCGGCATTGGCGTGGAAGATGTCGAGCCGGCCGGCCTGATCGAGAACCTGCTTCAGCATGCCGCCGACACTTTGCGGATCGAGCAGGTTGACCACCGCGCCGCTCGCCTGCGGCCCGAGCCCGGCGCACACGGTTTGCAGCTTGGCGGCGTCGTAGTCCACCAGCACGACGCGCGCGCCGGCGCCGAGCATGGCCCGCGCGCAGGCGAGGCCGATGCCCGAGGCCGCCCCCGTGACCGCTGCAACCTTGCCGGACAGTTCTCCGCTCATTGCGCTACTCCCTCGACGGAACGACAGATGTTCGTCCGCGGCACGCGGCCTCGGTCCGCGATCAGGCGCGCCCGTGCGACACCCGCGAACGCCGCGCCAGCGAGTCGACGATCACCGCGATCGCCAGCACGCCGCCGGTGATCATGTACCGAAGCGATGACGACAGATCGAGCAGCGTCAGCCCGCTGGCGATCGCCTGGATCACCACGATGCCGAGCAGCGCCGAATAGGCACTGCCGCGCCCGCCGAACAGGCTGGTGCCGCCGATCACTGCCGCGGCGATGGCGTTGAGATTCACGTCGCCGGTGCCGGCCTGCTGACTGGCGGAGGCAAGCCGCGCCGCCGACAGCACGCCGCCGAGCGCCGCGAGCGTCGCGCAGAGTGCGAACGCGCTCTGATAGATGCGGCGGACATTGATGCCGGCGCGCCGCGCGGCTTCCCGGTTGCCGCCCACCGCCAGCATCGAGCGGCCCCATTTGGTGCGCGTCAGCGCGTAGTCCATCCCGACCACCAGCCCGACGAACAGGCCGAACATCCACGGTACGCCGCGATCCTGGTTCAGGTACCAGACAACAAATTCCACCACCACGACGAAGGCCGCGGCGCGCGCCAGGATGCCGGCGATCGCCGGCGGCGTCAGGCCGGCGGCGCGGCGCTGTGCCGCGCGGCGGCTGCCGGTGATGAAAATCCCGATTCCGGCAAGCAGCACCAGCGCATAGGCAACAAGATGCGGCATGATCCAGTTCTGCCCCAGATCGACCAGCGGCGAATCGTACGGCAGATTGATCGAGCCGGTCGCGCCCAGCAGATAGAGTTGCAGGCCGAGTGCCGCGAGCAGGCCGGCCAGCGTGGAGACGAAGCTCGGCATTCCCAGCCGGTTGAACAGGGCCGAATAGATAAGGCCGATGACGCATCCCGCCACCAGCGCCACCACGATCGCGAGGCCGACCGGCCAGCCCGTGTTGACCCACAGCACGCCGATAATGGCGGAGGCCAGGCCGCTGACCGAGCCGACCGACAGATCGATCTCGCCAACGATCAGGATGCTGACGATGCCGAGCGAGATCACGCCGACGGTGGAGGAATCGAACAGCAGATCGACCAGATTGCGGCTGGACAGGAAAACCGGATTGAGGCTCTGGAAGACCGTGCAGATCACCACCAGGCCGACGACCACCGGCAGCGAGCCGAGATCGCCGGAACGGATGCGGTCGATGAAGCCGCGGACGGCACCCGACATGCCGGCATCGTGACGGACGCGGCTATCGGCACGGTCGAGCGCCGTCGGCCGGGACTCGGCGTTACCGGTCATGACGTACCTCCCCCGCTATTCGGCCGCTGCACGTGTCGGCGTTCGTGGCGGCGCGAGACCGCATTGTCGGACGCGCCGGTGATCGCGCTCACCAGTTCCTCGTTCGAGGAGTCCGGATAGAAGATGCCGTTGTTGCGGCCCAGCCGCAGCACCACGATGCGATCGGCGACGGCGCGGACGTCTTCCATGTTGTGGCTGATCATGATGACGCCGAGGCCCTTGTCGCGCACCCGCTCGATCAGGTTGAGCACCTCGGCGGTCTGCGCGACGCCGAGCGCCGCCGTCGGCTCATCCAGCATGATCAGTTTCGGGTCGCGCAGCAGCGCGCGGGCGATCGCGACGGTCTGCCGCTGGCCGCCCGAGAGCGAGGCGATCGGTTCGCGGACGCTGGGGATGCGCGCCGACAGTTCGCCGAGGAGCTGCCAGGTGCGCACCTCCATCGCCACCTCGTCGAGCGCGAACGGGCCGAGTTCCTCGCCCAGATAGATGTTGGCGACGACATCGAGATTCTCGCACAGCGCGAGGTCCTGGAACACCGTGGCGATGCCGAGCGACAGTGCATCGTTCGGCCCGTTCAGCGTGACCTGCCGGCCGCCGAACGTCACCGTGCCGCTGGTCGGCGTGTGGACGCCGGCGAGCACCTTGACCAGCGTGGACTTGCCCGCGCCGTTGTCGCCGACCAGCGCCACCACTTCCCCGGCATGCACGTCGAGATCGACATCGGTCAGCGCCGAGACCGCGCCGAACTGCTTGCACACCTTGCGCAGGCTGAGGACGATTTCCCCCGCCGGGGGCATCCGTTCCGTCGCGTCGGTCATGTCGTGCGGCCCTCCCGGTCCGGCGTCGCTGTCGCATCCGGCGTACCCTGCGTCGGCAGCAGCGACGGCCGCACGGGCGGCCGCCGCTGGCGCGTCGGTCAGGGCGTGATGCCGAGCTTCTTGCAGCCTTCCGCATAGCGGCCGGAGCACAGCACGGCGGCGGATTCGATCGGCTTGCCGGCGATCTGCTTGTCGACGATCTCGGCCTTCAGGTTGTCCGCCGTCACCAAGGTCGGCGTGAACAGCCGGGTCGGCGTGCCGAACAGCGTGGTGTCGGCTTTCGGCGTCTCGCCGCTCAGCAGCGCCACCGCCGCGTCGGCCGCCGCGCCGCCGACGATCTCGCTCGGCTTGGAGATGGTGTTGTACTGGTCGCCGGCGATGATGAGCTGCAATCCGGCGACGGTCGCGTCGTTGCCGGTGACCGGCGGAACCGGGTTCACGCCGGCCGCCTTGAAGGCCGCGATCGCCGCACCCCCGGTGCCGTCATTGGCCGCCACGACGCCGATGATCTTCCGCCCGAAGCGGGAGATCTGGCCGCTCACCCATTGCTGCGCCTTGGGCGGCGCCCAGTCCGGCGTGTCGTATTCGGCCAGCATGGCATAGCCGCCTTCGGCCAGGCCCTCATGCACGCCCTTCTTGATCAGCCCCGCGGCGGCGTCGGTGGGCGAGCCGTTCACCTCCAGCAGCCCGACATCCTTGGGGGCGACGTGTTCCGCCTTCAGATGATCGACCAGCGACTTGGCGATCGCCTTGCCGATCTCCTCGTTGTTGAAGGAGACGTAGAAGTTCGCGGGCGTCGAGGGGATCGGCCGGTCGTAGGCGATCACCTTGACGCCGCGGCTCTGCGCCTGCTTGACGAAGGAAACGGCGGTGGAGGAATCAACCGGATCGAGCACGATCGCCTTGGCGCCCTGCGCCATCACCGAGTTGAACTGCTGCTGCTGGCGCGTCGCATCGCCGTTGGCGTTCTGGTACAGCACCTTGCAGGTCGGGCAGAGCTTTTCGATCTCGGCCTTGAAGCCGGGGAAATCGTGCTCTTCGTAGCGGGTCGAGTTCTGGTCGGGCATCAGGAACGCAACCGTCGTGTTGGCAAGCTGCGCGGCAGCGGCGGCGTGGGCGCCGCCGAGCGCGAGCGCCAGCGCCGTGGCGGCGGGGACGGCAAGCAGTGGCATTTTCAGTCTGCGGTTCATGGTCGTTTCCCTGTGTCGCGGCCGCAGCCGGCCGGTTCGCGTTCGTGGTCTGGTCACGGACTGCGCGCGAACGCCTGGCCGCGCGATCCGCCGGTGGCCCGCGCTAGGCGGCCCTGGGCAGCCGCCATCCCTTGCGCTGGAGCGCACGGAACTCCGACGGCGCCATGCCCTTCACCGCCCGGAACTGGCGGTTGAAGTTGGAGACGTTGTTGAAGCCGACCGCGTAGCAGATGTCGGTGATGGTGAATTCGTCCTGGCCGAGATGCTGGCAGGCCAGCTCGATCCGCAGCGAATTCACGTACTGCACGAAGCTCATGCCCGTGTGCTTGCGGAACGCGCGGGAGAAGGCGCTGACGCTCTGCCGGCTGAGCCGCGCGAGCGCGGTCTCGTTCAGTTCGCTGGTCAGGTTGCGGCCGATATATTGCAGCACCACGTTCATGGTCTTTGACAGATACGCCGCCTGATCCGGCTGGAAGCCCGGCCCCGACAGCAGCACCTGCTGCTCGTCGCGCGCGATCTGGTCGAGGATGGAGAGCAGCAGCGTGATGCGCTGCGCGCCATCCGCCGTCAGCAGGCCGCGCATCAGCGGCTCGACGCGCTGCGCAACCTCCGCCGAGAAGCGGATGCCGCGCTGCGAATCCTCGAGCAGCCGTTGCAGGAAGCGCAGTTCGGGAAACGTCGCGAGGCAGGCGGTGACGAATTCGGCGGTGAATTGCAGCACCAGGCAGCGTTCGGCGACGGTATCGCCTGCCGGCACGTCGCTGATCCAGTTGTGTGGCAGGTTCGGCCCGATGAACACCAGATCGCCGGCGGCGAACGGGCCGATATGGTTGCCCACGTAGCGGACGCCGGTGGTCGAGGTGACGAGGTGCAATTCGTATTCGGGGTGGAAGTGCCAGCGCACCGTGCGGAACGGATAGCCGTGCGACCAGATCTTGAAGGACTGGTCGTATCTGACCTGCACGAGTTCCAGATCGGGTTCCACCAGCGTCACTCCCTGCGCGAAGGCCGCGTTCGTTACACCCGGTTGCCCGGCCGGCGGATGCGGACGGGGTTCGCGGTGGTGGGCGGCTCGCCGCCCGTCTTGGACGTTGCCTTGAGGTAGCGCGCCCGCAAACGCGGGACCAACACGATTTGCGGCGTGGCGCTGATACTTTCTTGCCCGGTGCGCCGAGTGCCGCTGCCGCGGGGGCGCCGCGCACGGCCGCGTGAACGCCGCGGCGGCGGCGCTAGTGCGGGTCCTGCGGGCGGTGCAGGGCGGCGGCGCGGCCCAGCAGTTGCACCAGTTCGGCCTGCCGGTGCGTGTCGGTCTTGCCCATCAGGCGCGCGATGTGGGTGCGCGCGGTGTTGCCGGCGATACCCAGGCGCGCCGCGATCTCCTGGCGGTCAAGACCTTCCAGCAGCAGGCCGGCGACCCGTGCTTCGGTCGCGGTCAGGGCAAAGCAGCGGGCCAGCAGCCCCTCCGGCGCCGGGTCGGTCGCCGCGAGGTCGCGGATTTCCACCAGCACCGCCGGGTGGCCGAACAGATAGGCGCCGGCATCGGCGGCAAGCGGGCAGACCGCGACCGCGAACGGGCGCCGGCCGGACGGGCGCGGCAGGACCAGGCAATCGCCCTGGCGCGGACCCGGCCCCACCCCGGCCGCGCGGGCGATGGCGGCGCGCAGCCCGCGCGTGGCCTCCCGCGTGGCGGCCAGCAGCCCGTCGGCGGCCAGCGCGATCCCGTCCTCCGGCGCGGCCATTGCCGCCGCGGGCCGGTTGGCGTGCAGGATGCGGCCCATCGCGTCCAGCAGCACCACGCCCTGCGTCAGCCCGTCGAGATAGTCGGGCAGCATCCCCGCGACGCCGCCGAGCCGCCGGGCCACCCGCAGCGCGCGCATCAGGTGCGGCATCAGCGTGGTCAGCCGTGCGAGGTCGGCCGTGCCGAATTCCTCGCGCTGCCGCCCGCGGCCGACGTTGAACAGGGTGATGTCGTTGCCGTCGCGATGCAGGAACAGCCAGGCCAGATGTGCCATCCCGTTGGGCACGAGGAAGTCGTTGTAGTATTCCGACCGCCGCACGGCATCGCGCGCGTCGCGCCGGACCGTCACCGCATGGCGCCCGTAGGCGAGGTCGATTTCGCTGTGCTGGCGCAGCACGTTGCGCGCCGAGTAATAGTCGACGAACGCCGATTGCGCCGCCGGGTCCAGGCCGACCGACAGGCCGAGGGCGAGCCCGCTCGCATGGTCGTGGCGGACCATCGACGCATTGGCCGC
>JAKAZX010000084.1 GCA_021826485.1 Pseudomonadota bacterium
CAGCGCGATGCCGACCACCCAGACCAGGAACAGATAGACCGTGCCGGTATAAAGCCGCTTGCGCGGCGCCTGCACGTCCAGCACGCCGTCCGGCAGTTGCACGCGGATGCGCAGGGACTGCGCATCGCTGCCGGGGTCGATGCGGAACGGCCGGCCGACGCGCGCGCGCAGCGCGCCGGCGAGTTCGTCGTCCTGCACCGACGCGCCGGCCGCCGGCAGCGTGTCGCCCGGGCGGAAGCGGATCAGCAGATCGAGGTCGTCATAGGCTTCCTGGAACATCCAGGCCCGGTCGGCGGGATCGGCGAAGCGGGCGAGCGCGTCGGCGGTCACGGCAATTTCCCCCGCCACCGCCGCGGTGAACCGGCGCGAGACGATGTTGAGATGGCTGCCGTAGAAGATCTGCAACGCGACCGCGAGCACCAGCACCAGCGGCACCGACATGATAAGCAGGCTGCGCCCGAGCAGCGAGCGCGGCAGCAGCTTCTTGACGATCCGGCTCTGCGGCGGCAGCGGGAGGCGCATCGCTTATACCTGTCCTTGCGAATGCCGCGCACCGTGCAGCCCGCGCTCGATGCGCACGACGGCGGACTCGGGCAGCCAGCGGTAGATCACAAGATAGCGCCGATACGCCGCGACGCGCACCTGGGGCGCGATGTCCGGACGGGCGGGATACAGTTCAGGCTGGGCCGCGACAGTCCGGCACTGCCGCTCCAGTTCCGCGACGGACGATGCCGCGCGTGCCGGATTGTCGCGCGCGATGAAGTCGGCGAGTTCTTCGAGGTCCGCTGCGGCCCGCGGCGAAATCAGCAGACGGGCCGGGACGCTCACGCGGCCGGCGGCACGCGAAAGCGGGTCCGCAGCCGGTCGAACACCGCATCGGCGTCCAGCGCCGTGCCGCTGTCGATGCTCTCCTCCACCGCCCGGCGCAGCGCGGCTGCGGACGCCGTTCCGCGGTCGTGATCGCGATGCCACTGGCCGAGCGCATCCGCCACGACTTCGGCGAGGCTGCCGTACTCGCCGCGCTCCACCGCCGCGCGCATCGCGCGCAGGGTTTCGGCACCGACCGAGATGGTGAGTTCCGGGCCGTTCATGACCGGACCATCATCCCATGCAGGCCGGAGCGCGGCAAGCGTAACGACTACCGCCGCTCAGAACGGCGTGCGCGCCGTGATCAGCCACGCATGGTTGTAGATCGGCGTCAGCACCGGCGTTTCCGTCAGCTTCGGCGTCACCGCGAATTGGTAGCCGGCGCCGACCACGAACAGCAGGCGTCCGGCCAGTGGGAAGCGGCCGAGGATCAGGCCGGGCGTCAGGAACATCTGCGTCTTGCCGTCGCGCTCGCCGCCATACCAGTGCGTCAGGTTGGTTTCGAATTCCGGCCAGAAATAGGTGGCGAAGTTGTACTGAAACGTGGTGTTCCAGATCAGCGCCGTGCCGATGATGTTCTGCTGCGCGGTCGGCTGGGCGATCGACAGCGTGGTCTGGATGTCGAAATCGCCCCACCCCTTGCCGGCGCCGAGCGTCGGCGTGATCACCCAGGCATGCTGCGTGAACGCGGTGTTGCCGCTGGGCGCCTGGAAGCCGAGATAGGCGGTGACGATGTAGTTGCCGTTCTGCTCGTTCTCGCTCAGCAGCCGCTGCTTGACGGTCAGGAACGGCCAGTCGCCCCAGCCCTGCGCCGGCTTCCTGATGTCGCGCTCGAGATAGGGCGGCGCGTTCAGCAGCACTTCTTCCGTGCTGGTCGGGATCAGTTCCAGGCCCTTGCCGGAATCCCACTGGTCGATATTGGCGCCGTTGCCCAGATGCTCCCAGTACTGGTCATAGCGCACCTCCTGCTCCAGCCGCGGGGTGACGGTGACCAGCGGCGTCATCCAGTGCGGCTGACTGGCCTTGGCGGCGTCGGAGCGGGCGAACCAGTCGGCGAAATACTGGCTGAGGTCGCTGCCGTAGCTGGCGTCCGAATTGGGCGTCGGCGCAGGGGTGGAGGTGGTTGCGTCATCGGCGCGCCCCGGCACGGGGACACCGAGCAGGGCCAGACCGGCGAGCAGGGCGGCGCGGCGTGATCGTGAGTTCATGAATCGCTATTCCCGTTAGGATACAGCGATCCTTGCAGACGTGATCGCGCTTGCAAAGAGGTCATCAGAAGGAAAGCCGCGCCGAGCCCAGCCAGCCGTGATCGAATTGCGGCGTCAGCGCCGGGCTGCGCACCAGTTTCGGCGTCAGCGCGGCCTCATAGGCCACGCCGAAGGAGGCGCGCAGCCGGCCGCCCAGCGGAAACCGGCCGAGCAGCAGGCCGGGTGCCAGCACCGTCTGGGTGCGGCCGCCGCGCAGCCCGTCCAGCCAGTGGGTAACGCCCAGTTCAACCTCCGGCCAGAACACCGGCGCCAGGAAATACTGCAATGCTGCCGCCGCTGTCAGGAAACTGCCATTGGGCGCCGCGGCGTCGGCCGGCAGCGACAGGCCGACCGTGCCCTGCACATCCAGATCGCCCCAGCCCTTGCCGCCGCCGATCGCCGGCGTCGCCGTCCAGGTATTGGCGGAGAACGGGGCGGCGCCGCTCGGCGCCTGCAGCCCGAGGAAGGCGGTGACGACATAGTCGCCCGCGTCGGCCGGGGCGCTCATCAGGCGCTGCTTGACGGTCAGGAACGGCCAGTCGCCCCAGCCCTGGGCCGGGGTGGGGCCGTCGCGGCGGAGGTAGGACGGCAGGTAAAGCTGCAATTCGGTGGTCGGCCCGCTGATCAGCGCCAGCCCCTTGCCGCCGCCGAACTGCGCCAGCGTGTCGCCGTTGCCCTGGCGGAAGAAGCCCTGGTCGTAGCGGAACTTCTCGTCCAGCCTCGGCGTCGGCGTCAGCATCGGGGCGAGCCAGCCCGGTTCGGACGACTGCGCCGCATCGACGCGGTCGAACCAGCCGTCCAGCCAGTCGCCGATCGCGGTCTGCGGTTCGGCGCGCGCGGCGGCGGACACGGCGGCGAACAGCAGCGCCACCAGCGCGGCACGGACAGGGGACCGCACGGGGCGCGTCAGCTCCCCGGCTTCAGCACATAGCCGCGGCCGCGCACGGTATGCAGGAAGCGCGGCTCGCGTGGGTCTTCTTCCACCTTGCGGCGCAGCCGCGTCACCTGCACGTCGATCGCCCGCTCCCCCGCCTCGTCCATGCCGAGCGCGGCGGCGATGTCCTCCCGCGACAGCACCTCATTCGGCCGGCGGGCGAGCGCGGTCAGCAGCGCCGCCTCCCCGCCGGTCAGCCGCACGATGCCGGCGGGGCCGCGCAGCTCCCCGCGCTCGGGGTCGAAGCTGAGCGGGCCGAGCGGCACCGGCCCGCTCGGCGCGCCGGCCGGCGCGGGGGGCGGGGCGCGCCGCAGCATGGCGCGGATGCGCAGCACCAGCTCGCGCGGATCGAACGGCTTGGGCAGGTAGTCGTCGGCCCCGGCCTCGAACCCGGCGATCCGGTCCTCCGGCGCGCCGCGCGCGGTCAGCAGCAGCACGGGGATGTCGCTGCGCTCCTGCCGCAGCGACTCGGTCAGCGCCAGCCCGTCCTCCCCCGGCATCATCACGTCCAGCACCATCAGGTCGGGCTGGAGGTAGCGCAGCCGGTCGCGCGCCTCGGCGGCATGCTCGGCGGTGGTGACGCGGAACCCGTTCTCGGCCAGGTAGCGGGACAGCAGGGCGCGCAGCCTTGCGTCGTCATCCACCACCAGGACCAGCGCATCCTCCGGCATCGCGGGCCGCTGCTCAGGCCGGGCGGGCGCGCGGCTCGCGCGCCGCCGCCTCGGCGCGGTCCAGATAGGCGCGCGCGCTGTCGTCCATGATGCCGCGCATGACGCGGCGGAACCCCTCCACCGCCCCTGCCCCGGCATCGCGATAGGCGGCCAGCAGGCGTTCCCGCTGCCGCTCGAACAGCCGCCGCTCCAGCGCCTGTCCGGCCGGGGTCAGCGCCAGCAGCCGCTGGCGGCGGTCGGCGCGGCCCTGCGTCTGCGCCACGTAGCCCTGGGCGACCAGGGTGGTCAGCACGCGGGCCAGGCTCTGCTTGGTGATGCGCAGCAGCGCCAGCAGGTCGCCGACGGCGATGCCGGGATTGCGCCCGATGAAGTGAAGCGCCCGGTGATGCGCCCGCCCCAGCCCGAGTTCGTCGAGGATCACGTCCGCCGCGTTGGTGAAATCGCGATAGGCGAAGAACAGCAGATCCTGCGCGGCCCGCATCTCCTCCTCCCGCAGGAACAGCAGGCCGGCGCCGGCGGGGGGGTGGGTTTTCGACTCGGCGGTGCGGGGATCGAGCGTCACGGCGGCGCCCTTCGGGTCGGGCATATCTGGCATTCCCTGTAACTACGGCAGCTTCATTGACTTAATTCGGGGCCGATTATAGCGTGACCCGGCTTGCAGCAACAATCTTGCGAGGAACGTCCCGATGGCGCTGGTTCCTTTCGACGACCGTGACGGCCAGATCTGGTTCGATGGTGTCATGGTCCCCTGGCGGGAGGCGAAGCTGCACGTGCTGACGCATGGTCTGCACTATGCCAGCGGCGTGTTCGAGGGTGAGAGAGCCTATGGCGGGAATATCTTCAAGCTGCGCGCGCATACCGAGCGCCTGCTCGCCTCCGGCCGCATCCTCGGCTTCGAGATTCCCTGGACCGCCGAGCAGATCGACGCCGCCTGCCGGCAGGTGGTGGCGGCCAACGGCCTGACCGATGCCTATGTCCGCCCGATCGCCTGGCGCGGGGCGGAGCAGCTTTCGGTCTCGGCGCAGCAGACCAAAATCCATCTGGCGATCGCCACCTGGCCCTGGCCCAACCTGTTCGGCGACAACCGCATGAAGGGCGTGCGGCTGGACATGGCGCACTGGAAGCGCCCGCACCCGGAAACCGCGCCGACCGCCTCCAAGGCCGCCGGGCTCTACATGATCGGCACCCTGGCCAAGCACGCGGCGGAGGCGGCGGGCTTCGACGACGCGCTGATGCTGGACTGGCGCGGCCGGGTCGCCGAGGCGACCGGCGCCAATGTGTTCTTCGTGTTCGACGGCGCGCTGCACACGCCAACGCCCGACTGCTTCCTCGACGGCATCACCCGGCGCAGCATCATGGCGCTGGCCAAGCGGCGGCAGATGACGGTGGTGGAGCGCGCCATCATGCCCGAGGAGATGAAGCAGGCGAGCGAGGTGTTCCTGGCCGGCACCGCGGCGGAGGTGACGCCGGTGCGGCGGATCGGCGCGCTGGAGTTCACCCCCGGCCGCGTCACCGAGACGCTGCTGCACGACTACGACCATCTGGTCCACGCGACGCCGGAGGAGGTGGAGCGGACGGCGCCGATCTGACGCCGCCCGCCATGCGCACCGCTCTGCCCGCCTATGCCGCGGCCCTGGTGACGCTGCTGGTGCTGGATGCGGTCTGGCTCGGCACCATGGTCCCGGCGCTCTACCGCCCGGCGCTGGCGCACCTGCTGGCGCCGGCGCCGGCGCTGCTGCCGGCGGGGCTGTTCTACCTGCTGTACGCCGCGGGCGTGGTCGGGCTGGCGGTGCGGCCCGCCTGGCCGGCCGCCGCCGCGCGCGGCGCGCTGCTGGGGCTGGTCGCCTACGGCACCTATGACCTGACCAGCGCCGCCACCCTGCGCGACTGGCCGGTGGTGATCACGCTGGCGGACATGGCCTGGGGCGTGGTCATCACCACCGCCGCCGCCCTCGCGGCAACGGGCGTCTCGCGCCGCCTCACCGCGCGGGGGTGACCGCGCCCGCCCGCCAGCGCGCCGCCGCCTCGTCATCCGTGGCGCGGGCGGCGACCCAGGCTTCGCCGCCGTCGGCGAAGCTTTCCTTTTTCCAGAACGGTGCCGCGGTCTTCAGCCAGTCGATCAGGAAGCCGGTGGCCTCCAGCGCCGCGGCGCGGTGGGCGGCGGCGGCGAGCACCAGCACGATCGGCTCGCCGGGCCGCAGGCGGCCGACACGGTGGATCAGCGTGCAGCCCAGCAGCGCCCAGCGCGCCTCCGCCTCCGCGGCGATGGCGGCCATCGCCCGCTCCGTCATGCCGGGATAGTGCTCCAGCGTCATCGCCGCGATCGGGCGGCCGGCGGCGCTGTCGCGCACCGTGCCGACGAAGCAGCCGAGGCCGCCGATATCGCTGCGCCCGGCGAGCAGCGCCGCCGCCTCGCTGCCGAGGTCGAATGCCGCCGTCTGCACGCCGACGCGGGCCATCGTCAGCCGCCGGTGACCGGGGGGAAGAACGCCACCTCGTCACCCGGCGCCACCGGCGCGTCCGGGCCGGCGAAATCCTGGTTGACCGCGCAGCGCACCGGCAGGTCCGGCGCGAGCGCGGCGGCGAAGCCCGGCCCGCGGCTGCACAGCCAGGCCCGCAGCGCGCCCACCGTGGCGACGCCGTCGGGCAGCGCCACCTGCTCCTCCGCCCGGCCGACCCGTTCGCGCAGCCAAGCGAAATAGAGCAGCCGGAGCGGGGGCGCTTCCGCCGCGGTCATTGCGGGGTGGGGACCGTCTTCATGGTGCCGTCCGGGGAAATCAGGGTCGAGGTGCCGTTGCCGTTGGGCACCAGGATACCCTGGCCGGCGATGCTGCGCACCCCGGCGACATCGCCGCCCGGGCTGGCCGCGGCGGCACCCCCGGCGGGCTGCGCCGCCATCTTGGGCGGCGTTGCGGGCGCGGCGCTGGTGTGCGGCACCGGGGTCGTTTCGGGGAACAGCGGCGGCGGCGGCGCCGCCGGCACGTTGGGCGGCGGCAGCCGCTCCATGTTGTTCTGCTGCTGCAGGTCCTGCATGGTCGGGATCGGCTGCATCGGTCCGGGCCAGACATCGCCCGGCTCGGGCAGCAGCGGCTCCACGCTCACGTCCTTGTTCTCGACCCGCCGCATCGTCTCGTCGCCGCCCGGCGGCAGATTGGGGTTCGAGTGAAAGGTCTGCGTGTCGTACAGAAAGCCGCCGAATCCGTCGAACGGGCTGCCGACGAACTGGCAGCCGCCCAGCAGGCAGGCAAGGCCGAGCAGGGCATTGCGCCGCATCTATGGTTCCCCTTGTGCTGCGGCGGAATGTGCCCGCACCGCGGCGGCGGCTCAAGCGGCGGTTTGCCGCAGCGCACCGTTGCCGAGCGCGGCGAGGATCCAGGCCGCCACCGCCCGCGGATCATCGAGCGGCAGCACCGGGCGCGGACAGGCCGGCAGGGGCGAATCGGCCGCCACCGCCAGCACCTCCGGCCGGTCGGGCCACAGCGGCGGCTTGCCCAGCGCCGGGCGATGCACCTCCAGCTTCGCCACCGCCGCGTCCTTGAACCCCTCCGCCAGCACCAGATCGACCGGGGCGAGCCGGGCGGCCAGCGCCACCGGATCGGGCGTCTCCGCCCCTGCCGCCAGTTCGTGCAGCAGCGCCCAGCGGGTGCCGCTCGCCACCAGCACCTCGGCGGCCCCGGCGGCGCGATGGCGGTAGCTGTCCTTGCCGGGCCGGTCGAGGTCGAAGGCGTGATGCGCGTGCTTGACGGTCGAGACGGTCAGCCCCGCCGCGCGCAGCAGCGGCAGCAGGGCGACCAGCAGCGTGGTCTTGCCGCTGCCGGACCAGCCGACCAGCGCCAGCAGGTTCACCCGGTGCGCGCCTCCGGCCGGGGGGGCGGCGCCGGGGCTGCGGGGGCGCCGGAGGCATGGCGCAGCCCGGCGGTCAGATAATCCCAGCCGGTCAGCAGCGTCAGCAGCGCCGCGACCCACAGCAGCACCGCGCCGACCGCCGACGCCGGCAGCCACGACACGCCGAGCAGCACGGCACTGGGGTCGCCGGCCAGCAGGGTGCCCAGCGCCACCATCTGCACGCCGGTCTTCCACTTGGCGAGCCGCGTCACCGGCAGGCCCACCCGGACGCCGGCCAGATATTCCCGCAGCCCGCTGACCAGGATTTCGCGCAGCATGATGACGACCGCCGGATACAGGCCCCAGGCGCCCAGCCTTCCGGTTCCCACCAGCATCATCAGTGCCGCCCCCACCAGCAGCTTGTCGGCGATCGGGTCGAGCATGCGGCCGAGATCGGATTGCTGGCGCCAGTCCCGCGCCAGCCGCCCATCGAAATAGTCGGTGATGGCGGCGGCGCTGAACAGGATGCAGGCGGCAAGGTCGGTGCCCGGCCGGCCGACCGCCACCAGCGCCACCAGCAGCGGGATCGCCGCGATGCGCGAAAGCGTCAGCAGGTTGGGCAGGTCGGTGAGCATCCAGGCCATACTATCGCGGCTCGGCGCCGCGGTCAGCCCGGCGCGTGCCCGGTGCCGGCAGCCTTGAACCGGCCGGGCCGCCGCGCTATCTCCGCGTTGCCGCTTGCGGCTATGGCGATAAACGGTTCGTGGAATAAGCGTTGTGGACCCGGGGGCAGTGCCCGGCGCCTCCACCAGACCCTCCCGGTTGTCGGGGAGCATGGGGGCGAAACAGGCTCGACACGCGCAGTAAAGACGCATCTTTTGCCCGGCATGGTTCCGCCGTTATCGGGCCGACACACAAGTGCCAACGACAACATGGCGCTCGCTGTTGCTGCGTAAGCAATAAGCGCGGTCCGGGGGGCACCGGGCAACAGAAGCCCCCCATCTCGCCGTCCCTTCTCCGTCTCCGGTGGCCGCATGAGCACTTACTGCGAGATCGCGCCGGGACATCCGGTGCATGGCGACTACCACGACAGCGAATACGGCTTCCCGCAGCGTGACGAAGCGGTGCTGTTCGAGCGGCTGGCGCTGGAGATCATGCAGGCCGGCCTGTCCTGGGAGATCGTGCTGAAGCGCCGCGCGGGGCTGGCCCGCGCCTTTGCGGGCTTCGACGTGGACCGCGTCGCTGCGATGGGGGAGGCCGACACCGCCCGGCTGCTGGCCGACCCCGGCATCATCCGCAACCGCCTGAAGGTCGCCGCCCTGATCGAGAATGCCCGGCGCATCCGCGCGCTGCGCGACTCGCATGGCGGTTTCGCCGCCTGGCTCGATGCCCACCACCCGCGGGCCAAGGCGGACTGGGTCAAGCTGTTCCGCGCCACCTTCGTCTTCACCGGCGGCGAGATCGTCGGTGAATTCCTGATGAGCCTCGGCTACCTGCCGGGCGCCCACGCGCCCGGCTGCCCGGTGGCGGCGCGCATCGCCGCCCTCGATCCGCCCTGGGCCGTCGCCGGGACGGTCTTTGCGCCCTAGCGCCGGCGCGCTATGGGGTGCGGCGCGAAAGGCGGGACGCGCAATGGACGAGACCGACGGCAAGCGGCCCGACAGCCTGCTGCCCTATGACGAGTGGACGGAAGCGGCGCTGCGCCAGGTGATGGTGCGCGCGCTGGCCCATGCGGCGGAGCACGGGCTGCCGGGCGGCCACCATTTCTACGTCACCTTCCGCACCGATCATCCGAACACGGTGATCCCCAAGCGGCTGCTGGCGCAGTACCCGCAGGAGATGACCATCGTCCTGCAACACCAGTTCTGGGACCTGAAGCTGGACGAGGCGGCCGGGGAGTTCAGCGTCGGCCTGTCGTTCGGCGGCGTGCCGAGCACGCTGCACATACCGCTCGACGCGGTCACGGCGTTCGCCGATCCCGAAGTGCGCTT
Organism: Pseudomonadota bacterium; assembly: GCA_021826485.1. Taxonomy (GTDB): domain Bacteria; phylum Pseudomonadota; class Alphaproteobacteria; order Acetobacterales; family Acetobacteraceae; genus JAFKFJ01. Next base: position 9,536 of record JAKAZX010000084.1, read on the forward strand.
CGGGATCAATTTCCACCCCCGCATGCCGGCGGAGGAGCCCGCCGCGGCGGACGAAACGCCACCCCCCGCGCCGGAGGCGCCGGCCGCGCCCCCGCCGCAGGAGACGCCGCAGGTGGTCAGCCTGGATGCCTTCCGCCGGCGCCCCACGCCGGGGAAGGACTGAAGCACGCGAAAGGCCTGTGCCCATGAACGCGCCCCTGCCCCGCCCGTCGGGCTTCCATTACGCGCCGATGTTCCCGCTCGGGCCGGATGCAACACCCTGGCGCAAGCTGGATATCGCCGGCCTGCGCAGCGGCAGTTGCGACGGGCAGCGCATCCTGCGCGTCGATCCCGCGCTGCTCAGCGAACTCGCCTTCCAGGCGTTCCACGACGTGTCGCACCTGCTGCGGCCGGGGCACCTGGCGCAGTTGCGCGCCATCCTGGACGACCGGGAGGCTTCGGCGAACGACCGCTTCGTGGCGCTCGACCTGCTGAAGAACGCCAACATCGCCGCCGGCGGCGTGCTGCCGATGTGCCAGGACACCGGCACCGCCATCGTGTTCGGCAAGAAGGGCCAGCACGTCTGGATCGACGGCGACGAGGAGGAGGCGCTGGCATTCGGCGTCCACCGCACCTACACGGAAACCAACCTGCGCTATTCGCAGATGGCGCCGCTGTCGATGTTCGAGGAGGTGAACACCGGCAACAACCTGCCGGTGCAGTTCGACATCGCCGCCGCCCCCGGCCTCGACCATGCCGACGAATTCCACCTGATGTTCATCGCCAAGGGCGGCGGATCGGCCAACAAGAGCTTCCTGTTCCAGGAAACCCGCGCGCTGCTGTCGCCGCAGAAGCTGTTGTCCTGGCTTGAGACGAAGGTGAAGACGCTGGGCACCTCCGCCTGCCCGCCGTACCACCTCGCCATCGTCATCGGCGGCACCAGCGCGGAAACCACGCTGAAGACCGTCAAGCTCGCCTCCACCCGCTATCTGGACGCGCTGCCGACCGTCGGCAGCCGCGCCGGGCACGCCATCCGCGACCCGGAGATGGAGCGGCAGGTGCTGGAGATGACGCGCCGCATCGGCATCGGCGCGCAGTTCGGCGGCAAGTATTTCTGCCACGACGTGCGCGTGATCCGCCTGCCGCGGCACGGCGCGAGCCTGCCGGTCGGCATCGGCGTGTCGTGCAGCGCCGACCGGCAGATCAAGGCGAAGATCACGCCGGACGGCGTGTTCCTCGAACAGCTCGAAACCGACCCGTCGAAATACCTGCCCGAGACGACCGACGACATCCTCGGCGGCGACGTGGTCGCGGTCGATCTGAACCGCCCGATGGCGGACATCCGCCGCCAGCTTTCGCAATATCCGGTGAAGACGCGGCTGGCGCTGTCCGGCACCATGGTGGTCGCGCGCGACATCGCGCACGCGAAGCTGAAGGAGCGGCTGGATGCCGGCGCCGGCCTGCCCGGCTACATCAAGGACCATCCGGTCTATTACGCCGGCCCCGCCAAGACGCCGCAGGGCATGGCGACCGGCAGCTTCGGCCCCACCACGGCCGGCCGCATGGACAGCTATGTCGCGGAGTTCCAGGCGGCCGGCGGGTCGTTCGTGATGCTGGCCAAGGGCAACCGCTCCCGCGCGGTGCGGGAGGCGTGCAAGGCGCATGGCGGCTTCTATCTCGGCAGCGTCGGCGGGCCGGCGGCGCGGCTGGCGCAGGACTGCATCCGCCGCGTCGAGGTCCTGGAATATCCCGAACTGGGCATGGAGGCGGTGTGGCGCATCGAGGTGGAGAACTTCCCCGCCTTCATCGTGATCGACGACAAGGGCAACGACTTCTACGACGGGCTTGAATGACATGCGGTTCGTCGTCGATCGCATCGACCATGTCGTGCTGCATTGCCGCGACATCGAGATCGCCGCGGCCTGGTACCAGCGCGTGCTGGGCATGGAGCGGGAGGAGTTCAGCGCCGGGCGGGACGCGCGCACGGCGCTGAAATTCGGCGGGCAGAAGATCAACCTGCGCCCGGTCGCCGCCGATGCGCGGCAGTGGCTCACCGCCGCCACCGCCGCCGCCGGCAGCGCCGATCTGTGCTTCGTCACCGCGATGGGGGCCGCCGACGTGGTCCTGCATCTGCATGATTGCGGGGTGGCGATCGTCGATGGTCCGGTGGCGCGGACCGGCGCGCTCGGTCCCATGCGATCGGTCTATTGCCGCGATCCCGACGGCAATCTGATCGAGATCGCG
>JAKAZX010000085.1 GCA_021826485.1 Pseudomonadota bacterium
AATCCGCGCGCGCATTACATCGGCGTGGAGCAGGATATCAATGCCGCGCAGATCGCCGCCACCCGGGTCGACGAAATCATAGTCGGCAACATCGAAGAACGTCCTTCCCCGTTGACGGACCGTATCTCGACCGAAAGCGTGGATTGTCTGATCTACGGCGATGTCCTTGAACATCTCGCGGACCCGTGGGAAATCCTCCGCAGCCATATCCCGCTGCTGGCGCCCGATGGCATCGTGCTCATCTGCATGCCGAATATCGAACACTGGAGCTTCATCGAACGCCTGCTGCAAGGGACGTGGGATTACGAACCCCTGGGATTGCTGGACAGGACGCATCTTCGCTGGTTCACGCGCCCGGCGACCGAGCGGATGCTGCGTGACGTGGGGCTGCAACCCATCGACGCATTCCCGCGCGTGTTCAATCCGGAAGCCGCCGAGAGCTTCACCCAGACATTGGGGCCGGCGCTCCGGAGGCTCGGGGTGAATGCCGACGACTTCCAGGAGCGAACCGCGCCGCTGCAATTCGTCTGGCGTGCGGCCCTTCGCACCGTCACGCCATTGCCGTTGGTGTCCACCATGCTGGCGCCCGTCGGCGGCGTGAGCCATGTCAGGGTCACCGAGCCGATCCAGGCCCTCGCGTCCGTCCCCACGCTGCTGCCCCGGGTGGTGATGCAGGGCGAAGGCGAGGTGGATGACGACGAGCCTGCCGGCATCTTCATCTTTCATCGTCCCCTGCTGGCAGGAACCGATGGGATCGCGCGAATTCGCAGCCTGCTGTCAAAAGGCTGGCTGATCGTCTGCGAATTCGATGACCATCCCGACTACATCCCGGTGCTTCAGCGTCCCGACATCCTGAACTTCCGTGGCGTGCACGCGGTTCAGACCACGACCCCGTTGCTGGCGGAGGTGCTGCGCCGCGACAATCCCGAGATTCGGGTCTTTCCGAATGGCATCGCGCGCCTTCCCGATCCGGTCAACTACCGGGAGTTCGGGCGGCTTACCATGCTCTTTGCGGGTCTCAATCGAGAGAACGAATGGCCCGGCTACCTCGAGGCGCTCAACCGGGCGTTCGGCAAGGCGCGGGATCGCCTGCAGATCGTCATCGTCGCGGATCGCGGCCTGTTCGAACGGCTTGAGACGCCCAACAAGACATTCGTCCCGCTGTGCGATTACGACCGATATCAGGCGCTGCTCGCGGCCAGTGAGATATCGTTCATGCCGCTCCAGGATACTCCCTTCAACCGCTGCAAATCGGACCTGAAGTTCATCGAGGCCGCTGCGCGCCGGGTCACCCCGCTTGCCAGTGCCCTGGTGTACGAGCAGACGGCCGAGGATGGTCGGACGGCCGCGCTGTTCCGTACGCCGGACGAACTGGAAAGTCAGCTCCTGAACCTGGTGGCCAACCCGCAGGCGGCGAAGGCGATCGGCGACGCGGCACGAACCTACGTGGCCCGTAAGCGGATGCTGGCCTATCAGATCGCCGACCGCGCTGCCTGGTATCACGACCTCTGGGCACGACGCGAGGAGCTGCATCGTGCCCTGTTGGCCAGACTGCCGGAGCTGGCCGCCTGATCCGGGCGGCGTCGCGTGCGCTCAGCCCGTCGTCGGCATAACGAACTGCGCTCCAGCGCGGATGCCGGTGGGCCAGCGGGACGTTACGGTCTTCAGCTTCGTGTAGAAGCGCACCCCTTCATGGCCGTAGACCCCGTGGTCGCCGAACAGGCTGCGCTTCCACCCGCCGAAGCTGTGGTAGGCCACAGGAACGGGAATGGGAACGTTGATGCCGACCATACCGACCTGGACGCCATGCATGAAGGCGCGGGCGGTATCGCCGTCCCGCGTGAACACCGCCGTGCCGTTGCCGTACTCATGGTCGTTGACCAGCTTCAACGCGTCATCGAAGCGCGGAACGCGCACCACGGACAGGACGGGACCGAAAATCTCCTCCTTGTAGATGCGCATCTGCGGCTGGACGTCATCGAACAGGCAGCCCCCGAGATAGAAGCCGTCCTCGTATCCTTGCAGCCGCAGCCCGCGCCCATCGACAACGAGCTTCGCCCCCTCGGAAACGCCGAGATCGACATAGCCGCGCACCTTGTCGAGATGCTGCCGGGTGACGAGCGGCCCCATTTCGGCATCCGGGTCCGTCCCGGGACCGACCTTGAGCGATCGCACCCGGGGTGCCAGGCGCTCGATCAGCGCGTCGCCGACGCCGCCCACGGCAACCGCCACCGAGATCGCCATGCAGCGCTCTCCAGCGGCGCCGTAGCCGGCCCCCATCAGCGCATCCGTCGCCTGTTCGAGATCGGCGTCGGGCATCACGATCATATGGTTCTTGGCGCCGCCGAGAGCCTGCACGCGCTTCCCGTGCGCGGTGCCGACCCGGTAGATGTATTCCGCGATCGGCGTCGAGCCAACGAAGCTGACCGCCGCAATCCCCGGATGCTCCAGGATCGCATCGACCGCCTCCTTGTCGCCCTGCACCACGTTGAACGCGCCGGCCGGAAGGCCTGCCTGCCGCAGCAGGTCGGCCAGCATGAGCGAGGCCGAGGGGTCACGCTCGCTCGGCTTCAGGATGAAGGTATTGCCGCAGGCCAGGGCAACCGGGGCCATCCACAGCGGCACCATCGCGGGGAAATTGAACGGCGTGATGCCGGCCACCACCCCGAGCGGCTGGCGTAGCGAGAAGCTGTCGACACCGCGGCCGACCTGATCGGTGAAGTCGCCTTTCAGCAGATCGGGGATCCCGCAGGCGAACTCCACCACCTCCAGTCCGCGCGTGACCTCCCCGGCGGCGTCGGACAGAACCTTCCCGTGTTCCGACGTGATGATTGCGGCCAGATCCTTCGCATGCTGCTCCAGCAGCTCGCGGAAGCGGAACATGACCCGGGCCCGGTTGATGGGGGTCGTGCCGCTCCATTCCGGCAGCGCGGCGGCCGCAGCAGCCACGGCGGCATCGACATCCGCGCGCGTCCCCAGCACGACCCGGCGCGCGGCCTGACCGGTGGCAGGGTTGAAAACCTCGGCAGTCCGAGCGCCCGAGCCGGCCTTGCGGCTGCCGCCGATGACGTGCTGAACGGTGTCGTCCATGATGCTCCTCCCTCCGGCCACCGAATTTCCACTAGCGCGCCCACGAGGCTTACGCCAGCCGCCCCGCCGGACGTATCGGCATGCCAGGAAGGCGGGGGACCTGCCACAGCGAGCGGCCCACCGGTCCGGGATACCCAACTTGGCGTTGTCATTGCAGTCGGCGCGGCCCTAGAACGGCCCGGCAAGGCAGCGTTCCGCCTGCCGGCGATTTGTTGTGAGGAGTTGGCTTTGTCGGACCGTCATTCGCACCTCGGCCGCCTCGAGAGTGAGAGTCTGCACATCATCCGGGAGGTTGTGGCGGAGTGCAGGTCGCCTGTCTTTCTGTATTCGATAGGCAAGGACTCGTCCGTACTACTGCACTTGATTTTGAAGGCATTCTACCCGTCGAAACCTCCATTCCCCCTGCTGCATATCGATACAGGGTGGAAGTTCCGGGAGATGATAGAATTCCGCGACGCGACAGTGAAACGTCTCGGCCTGGACCTGATCGTCCATACCAACGAGGAGGGGCGGCGGCAGGGCATCAACCCGTTCGACCATGGCGGGTTCTACACCCATGTCATGAAGACCGAGGCCCTCAAGGCGGCATTGAAGCAGCACGGCTTCGACGCCGCCTTCGGTGGCGCCCGGCGGGACGAGGAGAAAAGCCGCGCGAAGGAGCGGATATTCTCCTTCCGCACAGCCAATCAGGAATGGGACCCGAAGAACCAGCGCCCGGAGTTCTGGAATTTGTACAACGGGCGCATCCACAAGGGCGAGTCCATCCGGGTATTTCCTCTGTCGAACTGGACGGAGCTCGATATCTGGCATTACATAATGCTTCAGAATCTGCCGATCGTTCCACTTTACTTTGCTGCCGAGCGTCCGGTGGTCGTGCGGGACGAGAGCCTCATCGTCGTTCACGATGAACGGATGCGGCTGCACGACGGAGAGGTGCCGACCATGCGGCGCGTCCGCTTCCGGTCGCTCGGATGCTATCCCCTTACGGCGGCTCATGAATCATCGGCCGCCACCCTGCCGGAGATCGTTGCGGAGATGCTGACCGCCCGCACGTCGGAACGCGGCGGACGGCTGATCGACCGTGACGAGAAGGACAGCATGGAAAAGAAGAAGCGCGAGGGATATTTCTGATATGAGCAGCCTTCTTGCGGAGACGGCGGACCCCGCGCCGCTGCAGCAGTTCCTGGCGAAGCAGGAACGCATCGGGTTGCTGCGCTTCCTCACATGCGGCAGCGTGGACGACGGAAAGTCCACGCTGATCGGCCGCCTGCTCTTCGACACCAAGCTGATCTTCGATGACCAGTTGGCGACCCTGAAACGGGACAGCGTGAAGCACGGGACCGTCGGGGAGGATATCGATCTCGCGCTTCTCGTCGATGGGCTGGAAGCGGAGCGCGAGCAGGGCATCACCATCGACGTGGCCTATCGGTTCTTCACCACCGACAAGCGCCGGTTCATCGTGGCCGACACGCCGGGCCACGAACAGTACACCAGGAACATGGCAACCGGCGCTTCCAACGCCGACCTCGCCGTCGTGCTGGTGGATGCGCGGCACGGTATCCTGACGCAGACGCGCCGGCACTCCTTCATCGCCTCCCTGCTCGGCATCCGTCACGTGGTCCTTGCAGTCAACAAGATTGATCTTGTGGACTTCAGCGAATCCCGCTTTGCCCAGATTCGCGACGAATATGCTCGTGCCACGCGCGATCTCGGGTTCCTGTCGCTGACGGCCATTCCCCTGTCGGCCCGCTTCGGCGACAATGTCATCGAGCGGAGCGCGCGGACGCCCTGGTACACGGGGCCAAGCCTGCTGCAGTACCTCGAAACCGTGAATGTCGATCCGGCGGTCGATGTGCAGCCGCTTCGCATGCCCGTGCAGTGGGTCAATCGTCCGAACCTGGACTTCCGCGGCTATTCCGGCACCATCGTCTCCGGAACCGTGAGGCCGGGCAACCGCGTGACCGTCGCGGCATCCGGCCGCACCTCCACCGTCTCGCGCATCGTCACGATGGATGGCGACCTGGAAAGCGCGTCGGCGGGCGCGGCCGTCACGCTGACCCTGGCGGACCAGATCGACATTTCCCGCGGCGACGTGCTCACCAACGCGAAGGACCCGATTTCCGTCGCCGACAAGTTCGATGCGCACATCGTATGGCTGGCGGATCAGCCGCTGTTCCCCGGCCGGAGCTATGTCATCAAGCTCGGCACGCGCAGCGTCTCGGGAACCATCACGCATATCCGCCACCGGATCGACGTGAACAGCTATGCGCATGTGCCGGCGGCGACACTCGGCGTCAACGACGTCGCGGCAATCAGCGTCTCGCTCATTGCCCCGGTCGCGCTGGAGCGCTTTGCCGACAGCCGCAACCTGGGCGGCTTCATCGTCATCGACCGGCTCAGCAATGCGACCGTCGGCGTCGGGATGGTGGAGGCGATCACGCCCGGTTCCACCAACATCGTCTGGCACGACATGGCGGTGGACAAGGAATCGCGTGCGGCGCTGAAAGGACAGCGGCCGGCGGCGCTGTGGTTCACCGGCCTGTCCGGTGCCGGCAAATCCACGATCGCGAATCTGGTTGATCGCAAGCTGCACGCGCTCGGGCGGCACAGCTACATCCTCGACGGTGACAACGTCCGTCACGGCCTCAACCGCGATCTCGGCTTTTCGGAGGCGGACCGGGTCGAGAACATCCGCCGGGCGGCGGAGGCCGCGCGCCTCATGGTCGATGCGGGCCTGATCGTCATGGTCTCGTTCATCTCGCCGTATCGCTCGGATCGCGACGCGGCGCGGGAGCGGTTCGAGGCGGGCGAGTTCATCGAGGTCTATATCGATACGCCGATCGACGAATGCCGCCGCCGCGATCCCAAGGGCCTCTATGCGCGTGCCGATGCCGGGCAGATCCGCAATTTCACAGGAGTCGACGCGCCGTACGAGGCCCCGGCTGCCCCCGAATTGCACCTGCATACCACGCAGGCGGATGCCGAGGTGCTGGCGGACAGGGTCATCGAGGAGTTGCGCCGCCGCGCGCTGATCACATAAGCGCGGCTCCGTGCCCGGACATCCGATGCCGGCGGTCGCACGGCGTGCGACATTCGCCGGTCTGGCCGGCAGTCTGGTCGGCATCGGACTGGCGCGCTTCGCCTATACGCCGCTGATTCCCGCCGTCGTTGCCTCCGGCTGGTTCAGCCCGGCCGAGGCGGCCTTCATCGGGGCCGCGAACCTGGCGGGATATCTGGCGGGCGCCTTGGCCGCGCGCGGCGCCGTCCGCCGGCTGTCGCTGGGCGCGATCCTGCGATGGTCGATGCTCGCGGCGACCATGTCGCTGGTCTGTTGTGCCGCCCCGGTTTCGCTGTCGTGGTTTCTGGCCTGGCGGTTCGTCGGCGGGGTTGCCGGCGGGTTCATCATGGTGCTCGCCGCCCCCGCCATCCTGGCCATCGTGCCGACTGGCCATCGGGGGCGCGCCGGTGGCCTCATCTTCACCGGCATCGGGATCGGGATCGCGGCCTCGGGTCTCCTGGTGCCCGCGCTGCTCGGCCTGGGCCTGCCCGCCGCATGGCTCGGGCTCGGCGGGATCGCCGCAATCTTGTCCCTGGCATCCTGGCGGGAGTGGCCGGCAGCGCCCCCGCAGGCGCCGGCGGCGCGGGTGCGGATCGGCGGCCCGGTCCTGGCGATCATTGCGATCTACGGGTTCGATGCGGTCGGTGTCGTGCCGCACATGATCTTCTTGGTGGATTACGTCGCCCGGGGGCTGCATCGCGGGCTCGCCGCGGGCGCCGTGTGCTGGATCGCCTTCGGTGCCGGGGCGATCATGGGGCCGGGCATTGCCGGTTTCGCCGCCGACCGCATCGGATTCCGTCCCACTCTGCGCTGGGTGCTGGTGGCGAATTGCTGTGCCGTCGCCGTGCCCTTGATCACAGTCAATCCCGCGGCACTCTGGGCGTCCGCGGCGGTGGCCGGCGCCTTCACCCCCGGCATCGTGCCGCTCGCGCTCGGCTGCATCCACGTGCTGCTGCCGCCGGGGGGCGAAGCCGCCCGGTCGGCCTGGCGGGCGGCCACGATTGCCTGGGCCATCGGGCAGGCGGCTGCCGCGCAGGCCTTCTCCTATATATTCGCGTCCACCGGTGCCTATTCCGTGCTGTTCATGCTGGGGACCGCCGCGCTGATTGCGGCGCTGATCCTGGACCTTGCCTCCGCGCCCCGGTTGCGTCCCTGGCGCCACACCGTCTGAGCCGGACCCGGTCCGGCGAACGCCCGGTTCCGCTTCCGGAGGCGCCGTGCGGCCAAAGCCGGCGTTAACCTCGCCGAGCTATCGTTCGCCCCTCGCCAAGCGGGACTCGCCGCGGCGCCCTGCCAGGACGGCCGGAACGGGACTTTCCCCATGTCTCCCGGCTGGAACGAGTTGCCCGAACCGCTGCAGGTCCTGCTGGCGCAACTGGCGATGCGGCGCGCCGCATGCACGATCGCCGGCCAGGCGGAGCAACTGGCCGGAGCGATCGAGCAGGGCGGATTGCAGGATCTGGGCGGGGCGGAGGCGTTGCGCCTGCTGGCGGCACTCGTCCGCCTTGCCGCACGGGACCCGCTGGCCCCGTGCGGCAGGGCGTGACAATCAGCCGGCGTTGCTGCCGGCTCCGCTGTTCTTGCCGAGATCGATCGCGACGAAAGCGGTGTGCCCGTCGCGGAACACCCGCAACGCGACGGCGTGGTTGCTGTGCGCCGCTTGGCGGATGGCATGCACCGCCTGCTGGGCGGAATTCACTGCCTCCGTCCCGACGCCCACGATCACGTCGCCCTGCTGGATGCCTGCCTGATCGGCCGGGGAGCCGGGCCGGACTTCCGCCACTGCGGCACCCTTCATGTGCTCCGGCAGGTCAAGCTGGCTGCGCATCTCCGGCGAGATGGGGGCAAGCGCGAGGCCGACGCCCTCGTGCTGGCCGGCGGCGCCCGGCATGCCCGCCTCGTCCTCGGAGGGCAGCGAGGCCACCGCGACGCTCATGGACTTCGCCTGCCCGTCCTCCAGCACGTCCAGCTTCGCCTGATCGCCCGGCTTCACCGCGGCGATATCGAGGGCGAGGTCGCGCGGATTGCCCACCGTCTTGCCATCCACCCCGGTGATCACGTCGCCGGCCTTGATGCCAGCCTTGGCCGCCGGCGAATCGGGCTCGACCTCGGCCACCAGCGCGCCGGCCTGTGCGGGAGTGCGCTTCGGTAGATTGAGCGCGGTCGCCATGTCCGTGGACACCGGCTGCGCCTGGACGCCCAGATAGCCGCGCGTGACGTGGCCGTTCTGTTCGAGCTGGGCGACCACCGACTTGACGATGTCCGACGGGATGGCGAAGCCGATGCCGATGCTGCCGCCGGTCGGCGAAAGAATGGCGGTGTTCACGCCGATCACCCGGCCGTCCTGGGTGAACAGCGGGCCGCCGGAATTGCCGCGATTGATCGGCGCGTCGATCTGCAGGAAGTCGTCATACGGGCCGGACCCGATGTCGCGGCCGCGGGCTGAGACGATGCCGGCGGTCACGGTGCCGCCCAGGCCGAACGGGTTGCCCATCGCGACCACCCATTCACCCACCTTCGCGTCCTTGGAGTCGCCAAGCTGCACATAGGGCAGCTTGTGCCCGGCACTGACCCGCAGCACGGCCAGGTCGGTGCGGGGGTCGCGGCCGACAATCTTGGCCGGCAGCTCCGTGCCGTCGCTCAGCGTCACGCTGACCGACTTGGCGTCCTTCACGACGTGGTTGTTGGTGACGATGATGCCGTCGGGGTCGATGATGAAGCCCGATCCCCGCGCCTCCACCGCCTGCGGATGCTGCGGCGTCATCATGCCGAACGGGGTCTGGGCGCCCCCCTCATCGGCGGCGACCTGCGGCTGCAGCTCATTGGTCACCGACACCACGGCGGGGCGGACGCGCCCGACCAGGGCGGTGAAGTCCGGCAGCGTCTGCGCCGGGGCTGCCGGCTGGATGGGGGCCGGCTGGGGGGTATCGGCAAAGCCGGCGTGGCCGGCGGCAAAACCAGCGAGCGCCGTCGTGCTCAGCAGTCCTACCACCAGGGCGCCGCGCATGCCGCGCGGGGATAGATTTGAAATGCGCATCGGCCGTCTCCATGCGGTGAAGTTCCGGGCCGCAACCTGGCCCGTCAGTGCATGGATAATGGAATACCCGTCTGTCTGTTGCTATGTCGCACGAATGAAACTCGCGTCATCGCTGTCCATGATATTGTATGACGCAAAGTTCATATTGATTCTGTTCAGTGTAATGGTGCTGCAAGGTGGCGGCTGCGCAGGCGCAGCGCCAGGGCGATCATCGCGATCCCGAAAATCACCGCGTAGGCGCCCAGCCATATCGTCATCACGATCGCCCCGACCAGCGGCCACAGGCCCAGCATCGCGCCCCAGACGATGGAAACCAGGCCGCCGAGACCGAGCAGCCAGTTGCCGTGGCCGCGATGCAGCCGGAAGGCGGCGGCCAGCATCAGGCCGCCCGTGACGAGCGCCCAGGCCGCCGTCACCCATACCACGCCGACGATCACCGCCCCCGGGGCCGCCAGCGCCAGCAGGCCGATCAGGATGTCGATGACCCCTTCGAGCAGCATCAGCACCCAGCGCGTATGATGGGCCGCCGCGGCGATCGCGGCGATGATCGCGAACACCCCGTCCACCAGCAGGTAGACGCCGAAGACCAGCGCGAGCACGGCGACCGACGCCGCCGGCAGCAGGAACGCCACCACGCCGAACGCCACGGCCGCGATGCCGCGGATCAGGATGGCCCACCAGTTGCGCGCCAGGGCGGCGCTGCGCAGCATCATCGGGCCGCCGGCTGCGCCGGGCGCGAAATGGGACGGAAAATCGCTCATGGCCAACTCCTTCGGGCGGCAATTGCCGCAGCATAGCACCGTGGGACGGGCGGGGGTTCCGCCGCCACAGGCGGTTCGTTGAGCCGCGCGCAACCCTCGGTTAGGGTGCGGCGCCCATGCGCACCGCATCCCTCCGTCTGTCAGCGGCGGCCGTTGCTGCCTGTCTCGGCCTCGCGCCGGGATGGGCGCAGACGCCGCCGCGGGACGCGCCGCCCCATCCGGACGGACCGCACCAGACCCTGCCCGTGCTTCCCGGCGATCGGCCGGCACTGTCGGGGGCCGATTCGGCCGCTCCGGTGGTGCCGGCCGCGCCGCCGGCGGCGGCAGTCCTGCCGCCCCCGCTCGTGGTCCCCACCCGCCCGGTCGAATTGCCGGCGCCACCCACCGTTTCCGCGGATGCCGCCGGCGCGGCCGTTCCCATGCCCGGTGGGCTGCGCGTGACGTTCGGCCGCGACTCCGCCGATCTCAATCCCGCCACCGAAGGCGCGGTGCAGAAGCTGGTGAAGGACGCGCCCACGGTGCCCGCGCCGGCGACCTTCAGCGTGGTGGCCCACGCCGCCGGCACCCCGGACGATCCGTCCACCGCGCGGCGGCTGTCGCTGTCGCGGGCGCTGGCGGTGCGCAGTGTGCTGATCCGCTCCGGCATCGCCTCCCAACGCATCTATGTGCGCGCTCTCGGCGCGAGCGAGCCAGCGCCGTCCGGCGTGTCGCCGGATCGCGTGGACATTTCCGTCGCCGTCCCGCCGCCCCCGGGCGCCAGCGCCCCCACCGAGAAGGCCGCCCCATGACGCGCCCCACCGTGTTCCTCATCCGCATGCTCGTGTTCCTCGCCGCGGTCGCCGTGGTGGCGGGGCTGCTATCCGGCGCGCTGATCACCGCGTTCAACAACAACCCGCTGCTCAATTCCCTCATCCTGATCGTGCTGGCGCTCGGCATCGCGTGGAACATCCGCCAGGTGATCCGCCTGTCGCCCGAGGTGACGTGGCTGGAGACGTTCCAGCGTGCCCGCGCGCGGCTGGCCGCCGTCCCAGGGCCGAAACTGCTCGCGCCGATGGCGGCGATGCTGGCGGCGCGGACCGCCAAGGGCCGCGACGGGCAGGAGCGGTTCACGCTCTCGGCCCAGGGCACCCGGGCGCTGCTGGACAGCATCGCGAGCCGCCTGGACGAAAGCCGCGAACTGTCCCGCTACATGGTCGGGCTGCTGATCTTCCTCGGCCTGCTGGGGACGTTCTGGGGCTTGCTGCTGACCGTGCAATCGGTCGGCGACGTGATCGGCAGCATGTCGGTCGGATCGGGCGACATCAATGCGCTGTTCGAGCAGTTGAAGGCAGGGCTGGCGCGGCCGCTGCGCGGGATGGGGACGGCGTTTTCCTCCTCGATGCTCGGGCTGGCCGGGGCGCTGGTGCTCGGCTTCCTCGACCTTACCGCCGGACAGGCGCAGAACCGTTTCTTCAACGAGCTGGAGGAATGGCTTGCCGGCATCACGCGGCTGTCCTCCGGCGTGCTGGGCGGCGAGGGGGAGGGGTCGGTGCCCGTCTATGTCCAGGCACTGCTGGAACAGACCGCGGAGAACATGGAGGGGCTGCAGCACATCCTGGCGCGTGGCGAGGACGGGCGGCGGGAGGCCAATCAGGCGGTGATCGGGCTCACCGAACGGGTGGCCACCCTGTCGGACACGATGCGGGCCAACCAGCAGCTCATGCTGCGCATCGCCGAGGCGCAGCAGGCGCTGGCGCCCGCGCTGCAACGGCTGGGGGAGCGCAAGCCGGACGGCGGCGGCTTCGAC
>JAKAZX010000086.1 GCA_021826485.1 Pseudomonadota bacterium
AGGCAGCCCGCGGCGGCGGCGGCGTCCTGCGCCGCCTTCAGCGTGCAGCCGGCCTCCAGCGTGATCGACAGGTCGATCGGGTCGAGCGCGCGGACGCGGTTGAGGCGGGCGAGCGAGATCACGATCTCCCGCCCGCTTTCCGACGGCACCGCGCCGCCGACCATCGAGGTGTTGCCGCCCTGCGGCACCATCGCCACCCGCGCCTGCGCGCACAGCCGCACCACGGCGGACAGGTCCGCGGTGCTGGCCGGCCGCACCACGGCGGCGGTGCGCCCGTGATACAGGCCGCGCCAGTCGGTGCAGTGGGCGGCAAGGTCGGCCGGTTCGGTCAGCAGGCCGGACGGGCCGAGCAGGTCACGCAGGGCGGGGAGGAGGGCGGCGGGGTCCGTCATGCCCGAAGGCTAGACCTGCCACGCCGCCGGTCAATGGCAGGGCGCGCCGCAGGCCGAGCCACAGCACCGCGAGGCTGGCGAGCGGGCCGAGCGGCAGGTGCAGCGCCAGGCCAACATAGCGCGACACCAGCGGTGTCACGAACACGCCGGCGAGCGCCTGCTGCTCCCGCCGGCCAGGGGCGTCTGCGGCGAGCCAGAACAGGGCGAGGCCGAGGATCGCGCAGTCGTAGAACAGCGCCAGCGGCACCGCGAGCAGCGTGCCGGCCAGCAGCACCGCGGCGCGGGCCGGCAGTGGGGCGCGCCGGCGCCAGACGAGCGCCACGGCGGCGGCGGCGGCCAGCGCCGCGGCGGCCTGCACCAGCGTCGCCACGAGCGGCGGGGTGCCGAGCAGCAGCGCGGCGCCGAACGGGGTGACGAAGGCGGCGAAGCTGACCTGCCCGCTGGCATAGGTGGCGCCGGACCCGGCGAAGGCGAGCAGATAGACGTGCCACGCGGCCCAGCCGAAGGCGGCCACCGACAGTGCGACCAGCGCCAGCACGCTGGCGGCGGTGGCGGCGAAGGCGCGCCAGTGGCCGCCGGCCGCCAGCGCCACCGGCAGCAGCAGGCCGAAATGCGGCTTGTAGCAGATCAGCCCCAGCACCGCCCCGGCGACCAGCGGCCGCCGGTCCAGCAGCAGCAGGCCGCCGCCGAGGATGGCAGCGGTCAGCAGCGCGTTCTGGCCCAGCCCGAGCGTCCAGGGCACCGCCGGGAAGGCCAGCGCCGGCAGCAGCCAGGTACGGCCCGGCAGCGCCAGAATGCGCCGGGCGACCGGCAGATAGAGCGCGAGCGTCGCCGCCTCGAACGCAACATAGGCGGCCAAATACGGCAGATGCGCCAGCAGGGCGCAGAGCAGCAGGAAGACCGGCGGGTAGAAGAACACGAAATGCTCGACGCCCGGCTGGGTCGCCGCCACCTGTGCCGCGAAATGCGCGGCCGGGTCGTAGGCGAGCCAGGGAGTGCCGGCCAGCGCCAGCCGGCCGGCGGCGTAGAAGCTGCTGAAGCCCGAGGTGGTCGGCGGCTGGGCGACGAACACGCCATGCGTCCACAGCACCAGGAAGACCAGCGCCGCCCCCTCCAGCGCCAGCAGCGTGCCGCACGCGGCGAGGACGCGCCTGCGGCCGAGGAATGCGCCGGTCAGTGCCCGTCGCCCGTCGAGCGCGCCCGCATCGCATCGGTCAGCGCCACCACGTCGGCATCGCCCGGCGTGCGGCCGTCCAGCAGCGGCGCAGCATGCGCGGGGTCGTTGCCGGCGGCGGCGAGCAGGCCGAGATCGGTCTTGATCCGGTCCGGAAGGTCGGTGCGGGCCTGCAACGGCGCCGCCGTCGCCTGCGCGTCGGCGATGCGGCCCTGCAACGCCTGCGACAGCGCGAGGTCGCTGAGCACCGTCGCATCGTCGGGCGTCCTGGCGAGCGCGCGGTGATAGATCGCCTGTGCCTCGGCATGGCGGCCGAGCAGGTCGAGCGCGACCCCCTTGTCCACCAGGGCGGCCATGTCGTCGGGATGGCGGGCGAGCAGCGCATCGCACTCCGCCATCGCACGGGCCGGCTGGCCGGCGACGATATGCAGCCGGGCGAGGGCGCGGCGCAGATTGGTCTCGTCCTCCGCCGACAGGGAGCCGCCCTTGCTCAGCCGGTTGGTCAGCGCGGCCTCGGCCGCTGCCGGCTGGCCAAGCGCCATCAGCATCTCCGCCGCCCGGATGCGCCCTTCGGTCGGCAGCGCCGGATCGGTCAGCGCCCGGGTGTAGAGGGTTGTCGCAAGCTGGCTGTTGCCGGCATCGGCCGCTGCATCGGCCATCTTCAGCCGGGCCGGCCCGTCGATCTGCCCTTGCGGGCCGCCGGCGTGCCCGGACCCTGTGGGCGCGGCGCAACCGGCCAGCAGCCCGAGCAGCGCGAGGCAGGAAAGCAGGGACGATACCACGCGGGTCATGTGCGTTTGCCTTGCTATTTCGCGAAGCCACTGAACACGGCAGTCATCTTCAGCGCCGCCGGCCCGATCAGCACGATGAACAGGGTCGGCAGGATGAACAGAATGAGCGGGAATACCAGCATCGCGGGCAGGCGCATGGCCTTTTCTTCCATGCGGATGATGCGCTCGCGCCGCAGTTCGTTGGCGACCGCGCGCAGTGCCTGGGACAGCGGGGCGCCGTAGCGCTGCGACTGCGCCAGCATCGTCGCAGTGCGCTTCAGTTCCGGCACGCCCAGCCGGTTGCCGAAATTCGCATACGCCTCCCGCCGGTCGGGCAGCAGGCGCAGATCGTCGAGGAAGCCCGACAACGCCAGCGCGATCGGCGGGTTGGAGTGCTGCATCTCCCGCGACACCTGCTCCAGCGCATTGTCGAGTCCCATGCCGGCTTCGCTGCACACCACCAGCAGGTCGAGCGCATCGGACATGCCGAGCTTGATCTGCTTGACATAGCGGCGGCGCATGAAGCCGAGCACGCCGTCCGGCCCGAGCAGCCCGGCGGCCAGGCCCGCTCCGGCCAGCATCAGCCGGTCCTGCGCCGGCAGGCCGGCGATGGTGCCATAGGCGAGGGCCGCGACCGGCAGCAGACCGACCAGCACGATCTTGGTGCCGAGCACGATCGGAATGGCGCGCCGCGCCGGAAAGCCGCTTGCCTGCAGGACGGATGCCAGCGCCTCCAGGTCGCGTTCCGAATAGAGGCGGGAATTGCGGCGCACCCGGTCGCCGATCAGGCTGATCACCGATAGCGCCGCGCGCATCTGGGCGTTGCCGCCGCCCGCCGCTTCGGTGCCGCTGCCGAGCACGAAGCGATCGACGCGCTGCTGCAACTGCCGGGCGCCGCGGTCGCGCAGCAGCAGCGCCGCGGTCGCGCCGAGCAGCACGACCAGCGCCCCGGCCAGCAGCGGCAGGGTGGGCAGCGACCCGCTCATGGCTCCCCGGCCTTCTGGATCATGAAGCGCATGACGAGCGACCCGACGGTGAGCAGGCCGAGGCAGATCAGCAGCATCCGCCGGCCTTCCGCCAGCAGGAACAGGTCGTCGATATAGCCGGGCCGCAGGAAGGTCAGCGCGATCGCGGCGATCACCGGCATGATGATCAGCGCATAGGCGGACAGGCGCGCCTCCGCCGACAGGGCCTTGGCCTTGGAGGCCATGGCGACGCGCTGGCGCGTGGTTTCGGCGAGGTTCTGGATGGTTTCAGCGAGCCGCCCGCCGCTGCGCGACTGCACCGCCAGCGTGACGGCGAAGATGCCGTATTCGGTCAGTCCCGAACGGTCGTGCAGGCCGCGCACCGCGACATCGGGCGGCGTGCCGAGCGTGATCGCGTTGCAGGCGCGGGCGAATTCGTCGCAGGTGGGGGGCGGCATCTCGCGCGCCACGCTGCGCAGCGCCTCGGCGACCGGCAGGCCGGCGCGCACCGCGCTGACCACCAGTTCGATCGTGTCGGGCATCTGGCGCAACAGCTTGCCGGCATATTTGCGGCGCTGCCAGCCGTAGAAGTAGCGCACCAGCACCGCTGCACCCGGCAGCGCCGCGAATGGGGCGGCGAGCGGCGAGACGTAGAGCGCGCAGGGCAGTGCGGCCAGGAAGCCGCCCATCAGCGCCGCGGCGATCGCGACCGGACGGGAAATCGTGGCGCCCGGCAGCGCATCGTTCGGGATGCCGAGCAGCCCGCGCAGCATCTGGCCGCGAGTGCGGCGGTTGTCGCGGCGCAGGATGAAGGCCGACCGCGCGATCGCCGCCGGAATCGCCGGCGCGGCCGCGCCCAGCCCTTCGACGCGGCCGCGCAGGCGGCGGTTGCGCCGGTCCAGCGTGACCACGACGAAGGCGGCCAGCGCCAGTTCGATCAGTGCCAGCAGCAGCAGGACGATGCGGATACCCGGGGTCATGCCGCCCGCCCGGCGGCGCCGCCCAGCGCCTGCTCGGCCTGCAGCCAGGCGCGGTCCATGCCGAAATACTCCAGCCGGCCGAAGAATTTCGGCCGCATGGCGCCGGATTCGTAATGGCCGATGATGCGGCCCTGGCTGTCCTCGCGCTCGAACACGAAGCTGGCGACATCGTTCATGGTGATGACTTCGCCTTCCAGCCCGCACACCTCGCTGACCTGGGTGATGCGCCGCATGCCGTCGCGCATGCGCTCCACCTGCACGATCAGGTCGAGCGCGCCGACGATCTGGATGCGCACGGCGGCGGAGGGCAGGTTGAAATTGCCCATCTGCACCATGTTCTCGGTGCGCGTCAGCGCGTCGCGGGTGGTGTTGGCGTGGATGGTCGAGATCGAGCCGTCATGGCCGGTGTTCATCGCCTGGAGCATGTCGAACGCCTCGGCGCCGCGCACCTCGCCGATGATGATGCGGTCGGGCCGCATGCGCAGCGCGTTGCGCACCAGGTCGCGCTGGGTCACCTCGCCGATGCCCTCGGAATTGGCCGGCCGGGTCTCGAGCCTGACCACGTGCGGCTGCTGGAGCTGCAATTCCGCCGCGTCCTCGATGGTGACGATGCGCTCGCCCTCGTCGATCAGCCGGCTCATCGCGTTGAGCAGCGTGGTCTTGCCCGAGCCGGTGCCGCCGGACACCAGGATGTTGAGCCGGCAGCGCGCGGCGATGCCGAGCAGGCGGGCGATCGGCGCCGTCATCGAACCGTTGGCGACCAGCCCGTTGAGATCGAGCCGGTGGCGGGAGAATTTGCGGATCGAGAGGCACGGCCCGTCGAGCGCCAGCGGCGGGAAGATGACATTGACGCGGCTGCCGTCGGCCAGCCGCGCATCGACCATCGGGCTCGATTCGTCGATCCGCCGGCCGACCGCGCCGGCGATCTTCTGTGCCACTGTGGCAACATGATCGTTGTCGCGGAAGCGGATGTCGGTCAGCTCCAGCTTGCCGCGCCGTTCCACGAATACGCGTGACGGGCCGTTCACCATGATGTCGGTGACGCCGTCGTCGCGCAGCAGCTTCTCCAGCGGGCCGTAGCCGGCCATGTCGTTGGCCAGTTCCTCGGCGATCCGCGCCTGCTCGCGCGCCGAGATTTCGATGCGCTCGTCGCTGGCGATCTGGTGCACCACCTGCTCGAACTGCCGGCGCAGCGCGGCGGCGGACAGCTCGGCGGCGGCGGCAGAGTCGATCGATTTCAGCACGCGTTCGCGCAGGCCCTGCGCCAGTTCGGCGCCGGCGCCGCGCGGTTCGGTCACCGGCACCGATGCTGCCACCTCATGCAGCACCGGCGCGGTGTCGCCGAGCGGCTTCATCGGCGCAGGATCCGTCGCAACAGGCTGCGCTCCCCGGTGGCGGGCAGCCCGATGATCTCGCCGACCAGCGGCTGCAGATGGCGCCGCAGCGCCGGCACGTGCGTCAGTGCCGGTGTGCCGATATTGACCGCTTCCACCATGCGTCCGCCGAGATCGGGTACCGTCACGTCCGGTTCGCGGCCGAGGCCGCGCAGCACCAGATCGCGCTTGAGCGCGCCGCGCATGTCGGCGCGGTTGAGCACCACGGTCGTGCGGTCCGAACCGGCGGCAAGCGTCGCCGCCTGGCGGATCGCCTGCGCGTCGCGCAGGCTGGGCAGGTCCGGCTGCACCACGATCACCACATGGCGCGCCACGCGCAGCACAAGGCGCAGTTCGTGCGGGATCGGCACCGGCAGGTCGACGAAGACGAAGTTGAAGCGCCGGCGCAGCACGTCCAGCACATGCGCGACGCCCTCCTGCTTCAGCGGGGCCGCCGGCTCGCTGGTCTCGTCGGCGGCGACCAGATGCAGCCGCGGATCGACCGCGATCGCCGAACGTTCCAGGAACAGCGCGTCGCTGCGCGCCGGGTCTTCCAGCGCCAGCCGCAGGCCGGCGCTGGGCCGTGCCCCCAGCATCATCGCCGCACTGCCGTCCTGGACGTGCAGGTCGAGGAGCGCAGACTGGCCGACGGCGACCGACTGCGGCATGCCGGCGACCAGCAGCGCGGCGTTGACCGCGATGGTGGTGGCGCCGACGCCACCGCGGGTGCCGCAGAAGGCGATGACGCGGCCGCCGCGGGCGTCGGGCAGTTCCGGCGTGGTGCCCAGCAGGCGCGGCAGCAACTGCCGCTGCACCGTGTCGCGCGTCAGCGGGCGCGGGAAGTAGTCGGCCGCTCCCATCTCATGGACCACCATCCGGTAGAAGCCGATGTCGCTGCTGTCGCCGATCAGGAACACCGGCACTTCCGGCGGGCAGGTGCGCGCCAGCTCATCGAGCGCCGACTGCAAGTCTCCGGAACTCGCGTCCGGGGCGTCGGACATGTCGATGATCGCGGCATGCACCGGGGCCAGCGAGCGGAAGAACTTGACCGCCTGGCGCAGGCCGCCGCGGCGGACATCGAGCCCTTCGCCGAGCGCGGTCAGGCCGGTGCGCAGCGCGGTCGCGCTGGCCTCGTCCTCGACGAAGGCGACGACCAGCCGCCCGTCGATGGTCAGGCGCGGGTCGTCGCCGCCCGGCGCGGGGTGGTCACTGTCCAACATTCGGGCCTCCCGGCGCGGTCGATGCCTGGGTCTGGGTTTCCGCGCCGATGCCGGAGGCGCTTTCGGTGGACAGCGGCAGGCGGTGGCCGGTGAGCAGGCGGCCGACCGGCGGCACCGCCTCCACCGCCAGCGTCCGCTCATCGCCGCGGCCGAGCGCGAGGTCCTTCGGATCGGCGACCATGGCGCGAAGATTGGCGTCGTTCGCCCCGATGGAGGACCAGGTGCCGGCGCGCTGGTATGGATCGCCCAGGCTTTCGACCGAGGCGCAGCCGCTGAGCTGCACGGCGAAGAGCAGGCCGGCGATCAGCGCCGCAAGGAGATTGGCGGATTGATGCATGGCACCCTCATTTCAGGACGAAGCCGGCATTCAGCGGCCGCGTGCCGGAGCTGGCGGCAAGCTGCCGGCCGAGCAGGACGCGGTCGAGGTCGGTGGCGGGGACGAAGGCATCGGTGGGCGTCACCAGCGCCTCCGGCCGCGCCACCGGCCGCACGATGTACGGCGTCACCACGATGACGAGTTCGGTTTCGCCGCGCTGGAACGAGTTGGACTTGAACAGCGCGCCCAGGATCGGCGTTTCGCCCAGGCCCGGGATCGCGTTGGTCAGGTCGGTGCTGGTCTTCTGCAACAGGCCGGCGATCGCGAAGCTCTGCCCGCTGCCGAGTTCGATCGTGGTCTCCGCCCGCCGCACCGTCAGTGCGGGGATGGTGAGCGATCCGGCGCCGACGCCGAGCGGTAGGTTGACCGCGCCGGTCGTGGTCAGCTCGCTGACCTCCGGACGGATGCGCAGATTGAGCCGGTTGTCGGCGAGCACCGTCGGCACTACCGCCAGGCTGACGCCGTACTGCTTGAAGTCTACCGAGATCTGCACGGCGCCGTTGCTGGTCGATCCGGCGATCGGGATGGGGAATTCACCGCCGGCGAGGAAGCTTGCCGTCTCGCCCGACAGCGCGGTCAGGTTCGGCTCGGCGAGGATGGTGATGAGCTGGTCGGCCGCGAGCGCGTCGATCAGCCCGTCGATGCTGGCGCTGGGGCTGCTGTAGCCGGCGCCGATCTGCCCGAACGGCTGGTTGCCGAGCGGCGTCAGGCCCATCGGCGACAGCGCGCTGATCGCCCCGCCGGTCGCCGCCCCGGTCAGCAGGCCGAGCCGCCAGCCCGCCGCATTGCCGAGCGCCTGCCAGTTGAAGCCAAGTTCGCGGGTGATCTGCCGGTTGATCTCGGCGATGCGCACGCGGACATTCACTTGCAGCCGCCCGATCACCGCGAGTTCGTCGATCAGGCTTTGATGGTCGGGCAGGAAGCCGCGCGCGATCGCCTCCGCCTGCGCGGCGGCGGCGGCATTCGGCACGGTGCCGCGCAGGATCGCCGTGTGGCCGGCGGGAATGACGTTCACGTCGGTGGTGCCGGTGACCGTGGCGGCGATGGCGGTGCGGATCTTGGCCGCGGTTTCCGGCGTGATGGTGACGGCCGGGGTCGGGCCGCCGCCGGGCGGCCCGCCGCCGAACATCTGCATCGGCATGTCCATGTGCGGCGGGCCCGGCGGCGGCTGTCCGGGCGGGGCGGTGACGGTCACGTCGTACTGCACGATCGGCAGGCCGGCATCGTTGGTGGCGATCAGCGTGGTGCGGCCGGGTGCGACCGCCATCAGGAACAGGCTGGTCGGCGATGCCGGCTGCACGCGCGCGATGCCCGGCTGGGCCGACATCACCGTGGCGGCCGGCCCGGGCAGGCGGAGCAGCGTGCCGGTGCCGGCAACCAGCGACACCGCATGCACGGCCGGCGTTTCCGGTGCAGACGCCGCGTCCGGCGACGGCGCAGCCGGCGAGGGCGCGATCGGCGGGGCGATGACGCCGAGCGTGGCATCGTTCTGTGCCCAGGCCGCGACCGCCGGCAGGGCCAGCAGACCGGCGAGCAAAAGAATGACAGGCTTCTGCATGTTCATTGGAACCGCACCATGCTGCGCTGATCGCCCTGGATGATCTGCATGCCGGGCGCCGCGGGGGCTGCGCTGTGCACCAGCTCGGGCGACACGTCGGCGCCGAACACCGGTTCATCCCGCGGCGGCGCCAGATCCTTGAGCGGCCGGATGGCGAGCGACAGGACACCGATGCGCTGGCCGACCGTCAGCCGCTCCGCCTCCTCCGGCGAAACCTCCAGCGTCACGGTGCGCGCGACATGGCCGGCGGAATGCACGTCGCCGGTGGCGCCCTGCACGATTTCCTGATCGACCGCGATGACGCGGATGTCGGTCAGCACGGTGCGGCTGACCACCTGGTGGCCGGACGCCGCCGCATTGCCCTCGACCTGCTGGGTCAGCAGCACATCGACACGGTCGCCCGGCCAGATCAGCCCGGCGACGCCGGTGACCGCATCGACGGCGACCGAGACGGCACGGGCGCCCGGCGGCAGCACGGTGGCGAGGAAGCCGCGATCCCGCGGGCGCAGCACGTCTTCCAGCGTCACCGGCGCGCCGGCATCGAGGTAGCGCGGCACCAGCGCGCCGCGCAGCTCGCCGCGCGCGGTCGGGCTGTCGGTGATGGCGTGCGGGGGCAGGCGGCTGGGCTGCACCGATTTCAGTGCGATGTCGGAATCCCGCACCAGCGTGCCGGCCGGCAGTGGCCGCGCGGCGACCAGGTAGTTGATGGTCAGCGGCGGTGGCGGCGCCGTGGGCGCCGGCGGGGTGCGGGAGGCGAGGCTGAACGGCGACTGATAGATCACCACGCCGAGCACGACGGCGGCGGAGAGCACCAGTCCGATCAGGAAGATGCGGAGGGCCATGTCCTAGCTCCAGCCGAGCAGTGCGAGGGCGCCGCCGCAGGCGATGGCGACGCCATAAGGAAGGGTGCCGCGGCGGCGGATGCGCCAGCATTCGACGGCCAGCACGCGCCGCGGCAGCGAGGCGCGCGGTGCGGCGGCGATGCGCGGATCGGCGAGGCGCAGCGCCAGATGTACGAGTGCGAGCGCGCCGCCGGCGAAGGCGGTGGATTCGAGAAAGCCGATGAACGCGCCGACCGGCAGGCCGAGTGCGATGGCCGCGGCCAGCTTCACGTCGCCGCCGCCGATCAGGCCGCGGCCGTGCAGCGCGGCGAGCGTCGCGAACAGCGCGGTGGCGACGGCGGCGGACAGCAGCAGCGTGCGCGGGCCATGCAGCAGGCCGGCGAGCGCCCCGAAGGCGGCGAGGGCGGCGGAAATCCGGTCCGGGATGATGCGCCGGGCGATATCGCTGGCCGCGGCGATGCCAAGCAGAACGACGCTGGCGACCGGGATCAACTGTGACGCATCAATCGACACGTATTCATTTCCCACAAGAAACATAGAAGTAACTCACGGAGATCAGCGCCGAACTTAAAGTGAAATCTTAGGAACGGCCGCCAACCCCGCGTAGGACGCCTGCCGCCGGCCTGGCGGCAGGCGTTACCTGAACGTTTCAGTACGTCATCACAGTCCGGTGCCGATCGCCGTGAAGGCGTCGTTCACCTTGGTGACGAAGCCCGGCAGGAAGGCCGCGATCGCCAGCACCAGGAAGATGCCGAGCACGGCGTATTCGAGCGAGGTGACGCCCTTGGAGTCCTTGAGGACTGCGCCAAACAGGCGGCGGCGGATCATCTGTACCATTTTCGTCTCCCATCCTGTGCATGTGAGCCGGCATGTTTGCCTGCTGTCACGATCACATTACGTAAACGGGAGAACGTCGGAAGTCAATATAACTCACAACTTTAACAGATAACGTGGCTACATTTTTGCAGCACCAAAGAACAGTTGCCAATAAACAAGTCCGGAATCAAGCAAAAACGGCCGCTCACCCCCGCTCTGTATTGCTGAGCGGCGGTGCTGTCGGATCATTCAATGAAGATTTGGCGACAACTTCGGTCGCGCCGACGGAGAGGAACCGCGGGACGCAGCCCGTCCCGCCCGCGCCTGTCGGCCCGGGGCCTGGCCCGGGACTGTGACCGTTAGGTTGCCGCCCCGTTGCCGGCGAGCATCAACCCCTGCGACCTGATCGCAAGACTAACCCATCGTGAATCGCCCGGGCGACAGAGAATCCGCAGACGGTCCCCGGAGCCTGAATCAAGTTTCGCAGTCTCAGAGTCCATTGCCCACAGTCATGAAGGCGCCCTGGATATGCGGCGCCAGATTCGGGATGAACACGATGAGTCCGAGAATCAAGAAGATTCCCAGGACAGCATACTCCAGCGAGGTGACACCTTGCTGATCGCGGAACACTGTGCGCTTTCGACTCTGTTTGCCTTTGTCGGTCATCCGGGTCCCCCGTTCCTTGCCTTTCGTCAAGTATGTTGAATCAGCGTTACGATCAAATTTCGTATTCGCAGACGGGCCGAGAGTCAATATAAATGACTCTGTTGACGGATGTCGTGTCGGTTTTTTTGCCGCTCTGTACAATAGGAGGACTCTGATGCGATTGTACACTTGGCCGAAAATTCTCGCAAGCTGGCGGGAAAGCCGCGGGGTTTCGACTTTGGAACTCGCCCTGCTCGGCCCGTTGCTGACCGTGCTTCTACTTGGCGCCGCCGATCTTGCCGGGGCGATCCAACAGCAGCTCCTGCTGCAGCAATCGGTGCGGGCCGGTGCGCTCTACGCCATCCAGTGGCCCACCGACTCCAGCGGGATCGAGACTGCGATGACCGCGGCACTGCCCGCGGGCTGGACCAACGCGACGGTCGCCACCCCGGCCTCCTCCTGCGTCTGTGTCGACTCCTCGGGGGCCGGCACAGCCGCGTCGAGCTGCACCTGCGCCAGCGGCTGGCTGCAGAAGCTGGTCACGCTCTCCGTCTCGCGGCCCTATTCGCCGTACCTGCTCACCACCCTCAGCTCCACGGCGGCCAGCGATGTCATCC
>JAKAZX010000087.1 GCA_021826485.1 Pseudomonadota bacterium
CGGCCGTTCGTGTGGCGCCGCCATCTCGACTTCGCCGCGGTCGCTGACATCCACGCGATGAAGCGCCGGATCGACGCCGAGCGCGGCGGCCGGCTGGGCGCGGCGGCCGACCCGGTGGCGCGCGTGCTGGGCCACAACGTCAAGCTCGGCACCGGCGGCATCCGCGAGATCGAGTTCCTGGCGCAGACCCTGCAACTGGTCTGGGGCGGCCGCGATCCCGGCCTGCGCGCCACCGGCACGCTGGACGCGCTGCGCGCGCTGGTGCGCGCGGGCCACCTGCCCCGCCGCACCGCCGGCGCGCTGGCCGCCGCCTACCGCTTCCTGCGCCGCGTCGAGCACCGGTTGCAGATGGTGGCCGACCGGCAGACCCACAGCCTGCCCGACTCGGCGGCAGCGCTGGCCGATTTCGCGATCTTCCTCGGCTACCCGGAGGCCGCCGGCTTCGCCGCGGCGCTGCTGCGGAACCTGGAACGGGTGCGCGAGGCCTATCGCGCGGTGTTCGAGACGGTCCCCGCCCCCGCCGGCCCCGCGCCCCTCGCGCTCGATTTCTCCGGCGCCGGGGAAGCGCCGCCGCGCACGCTCGCCGCCCTTGCGGAGATGGGGTTCGCCACGCCGAAGGCGATCGCCGCCGCGGTGCAGGGCTGGCAGGCCGGGCGGCTACGCGCGCTGCGCTCGGAACGGGCGCGTGAACTGATGGACCAGATGCTGCCCGCCCTGCTGACCGCCTTCGCCCGCCAGCGCGAGCCGGATGCCGCCTTCGCCCGGCTGGACGGCTTCCTGTCCCGCCTGCCCGCCGGCGTGCAGTTGCTGTCGCTGTTCCAGCGCAACCCCGGGCTGCTGGAGCGCACGGCGGCGGTGCTGGGCGCGGCCCCGTCGCTGTCCGAGCACCTCGCCCGCACCCCGGCGGCGCTGGAAGGGCTGCTGACCCCGGTCGCCGCACCCGACTACGCCCGGCTGCTGCGCGCGCGGCTGCCCGACGCACGGACGCTGGAGGACGCCATCGGCATCATCCGCCGCACGGTGCGCGAGGAGGATTTCGCGCTGAGCGTGGCGACCCTGGAAAGCCGCCTGGACGCCGATGCGGCCGGCGGGTTCCGCGCCGATCTGGCCGATGCCGCGATCAGCGCGCTGCTGCCCCGCGTGGTCGCGGATTTCGCCGAACGGTTCGGCCGGGTGCGCGGCGGCGCGCTGGCCGTCGTGCTGCTCGGCAAGGCGGGCGGGCGGGAGATGATGGCCGGCTCCGACCTCGATCTGATGCTGATCTACGACCATCCCCAGAACGCCGCCGAAAGCCGCGGCGGGCGGGCGCTGCCGGCAAGCCAGTGGTTCCTGCGCGCGGTGCATGCCTTCATCGCCGCGCTGACCGCGCCGGATGCCAGCGGGCCGATGTATGCGGTGGACATGCGGCTGCGCCCCTCCGGCAACAAAGGGCCGGTCGCGGTCTCGCTGCGGGCGTTCGAGCAGTATCACGCGGCCGAGGGCGGCGGCGCCTGGACGTGGGAACGAATGGCGCTGACCCGCGCCCGCGTGGTGGCCGGGCCGCCGGCGCTGCGCCGGCGCGTCACCGCCGCCATCCGCGCGGCGCTGGCGGCGGCCGGCCCGGCCGAGCAGGTGCGCGCCGATGCGGCGGCCATGCGTGCGCGGCTGGCGCGCGAACTGCCGCCGCGCGGGGCGTGGGACGTGAAGCTGCGCGCAGGCGGCGGCATGGAGGTGGAGCTTGTCGCCCAGACCCTCCAGCTTGTCCACGCCCGCGCGCATCCCGACCTGCCCCACCCGACCACCCGCATCGCCCTGGCACGGCTGGCGGAGGCGGGGCTGCTACCGCCCGCGGAGGCCGCGCAGCTCCGCCATGCCGCGCTGGTCTGGCGCACGGTGCAGGGCATGCTGCGGCTGGCCGAGGGGCCGGCGCCGCCCGCCGAGGTCTCCCCGACCGCGGCGGAGGCGCTGCTGCACGCGGTGCGGGCCGCCGGGATCGCGGCGGTTGACGTGGCCGGGCTGCTCGCCACCTTGGAGACGCTGGCCGCAGAGGTTCGCGCGGCCTTCATCCGCCATGTAGGAGCGATCGAGACATGACCCTGAAGGAAGGGGACGCCGCGCCCGACTTCACCATGCCGGCGAGCCAGGGCCGCACCGTCAGCCTCGCCGCCCTGCGTGGCCGGCCGTTCGTGCTGTATTTCTACCCGAAAGCCGACACCCCCGGCTGCACCCGGGAAGCCTGCGCCTTCCAGGAGGCGCTGCCCCAGCTCGGCCGCATCGGCATCGAGGTGATCGGCGTGTCCAAGGACAAGCTGCGCCCGATCGAGAAATTCGCCGAGAAATACGGGCTGAAATTCCCCCTCGCCTCCGACGCCGAGGCGGGCGTGGCGGAGGCCTATGGCGTCTGGGTGGAGAAATCCATGTACGGCCGCAAATACATGGGCATGGAGCGCAGCACCTTCCTGATCGACAAGGCCGGCCGCATCGCCCGCATCTGGCCGAAGGTGAAGGTGGATGGCCACGCGGCGGAGGTGATGGCGGCGGCGCAGGCGCTGAAGTAGCCGCCGGTCAGATCCCGCCGCGCGCCCGACGGGCGGCATAGGTGCCGAGGTGGCAATAGGCGAGGCGGAGCAGCGGCGTTGCCACGCCGGCGGCATCGGCGCGGGCCAGCAGGTCGCCGATGATGTGGTCGGCCTCGGTTTCCGCCCGCCCCTCCAGATCGCGCAGCATGGAGGCGGAGAACGGCGAGCCGGGTGTTGCCACCATCGCGGTCGCGCGCGCCATGAAGGCGGGGCGCGGTGCGTAGCCCTGGGCGGTCGCGACGGCGCGGCATTCCGCCAGCATGGCGAGCGCGGTTTCCTGCCCGCCCGGCGCGGCCATGATGTCGCCCACCGTGCCGCGCATCAGGCAGGTGAGGCCGGCCGCCGTCGCCAGCGCGACCCATTTTTCCCACATGTCGTGCAGGATGTTCTCGCTCGCCCGCGCCGTGAAACCGGCGCCCTGCATGAACGTGGCGATCGCCTGCACGCGCGCGCTGGTGCCGCCGGAACGTTCGCCGAAGGCGATCTCGTGCGGCGGCATGAGTTGCCGCACTTCGCCGTCCGGGCCGATCGTGGCGATGACGATGACGGTGCCGCCCAGCAGCCGCTCCGCCCCGAAGCGCGCCGCCAGCGCGTCCAAATGGCGCAGGCCGTTCAGCGTCGGCAGGATCGCGGTCTGCGGGCCGATCGCCGGTGCGATGTCCGTCATCGCCGCATCGAGCGTGTATGCCTTGGTGGCCAGCAGCACCACGTCGTACGGCCCGTCCAGCGTGTCGGTGGTGACGAGACGCGGGACGATGGCAAAATCCCCATGCGGGCTGACGACGCGCAGGCCGGTTTCGGCAAGCTGGCGCGCCCGCGCCGGCCGCACCAGGAAGGTGACATCGCGCCCCGCCTGCGCCAGCCGCGCGCCGAAATACCCGCCGAGCGCACCCGCCCCCACCACCAGCATGCGCATGGAATGTCCCCCGTGTGCGGCGCGCGCAGGCGTAGCGCGCGCCGCCGCCGCTGTCACGGTGCGTCGGGGGCGGCGTAGCGCCGGCGCAGTTCCGTCTTCAGCACCTTGCCGGTCGCGCCGTGCGGCAGGCTGTCGGCGATGATGACGCGGTCGGGCACCGACCAGTTGGGCGTGCGGCCGGCGAAGAAGCCGCGGATCGCCTCGGGCGTCGGGCTGCGGCCTTCCCGCGGCACCACGATCAGCAACGGGCGTTCGCCCCATTTCGCGTCAGGCACGGCAATCGCCGCCGCCTCCGCGACATCCGGATGGGCGACGGCGATGTTCTCGATCGCGATGGAGCTGATCCACTCGCCGCCGGATTTGATGAGGTCCTTGGTGCGGTCGGTGAGCGTGACGAAGCCCTCGG
The DNA here is from genome assembly GCA_021826485.1 of Pseudomonadota bacterium. Lineage (GTDB taxonomy): Bacteria > Pseudomonadota > Alphaproteobacteria > Acetobacterales > Acetobacteraceae > JAFKFJ01. The sequence goes on from JAKAZX010000087.1 coordinate 3,881, forward strand.
CGTCGATCACGCCGACATCGCCGGTCGGGAACCAGCCCTCCGGCCCGACGGCGGTTTCCGGCTGGCGGTAATAGGCGCTGGCGACCCAGTGGCCGCGGAACTCCAGATTGCCTTGCGTCGCGCCGTCCCACGGCACTTCGCCGGCATCGTTGACCGCCCGCACATCGACGCCGAACACCGTCCGTCCCTGGCACGCCTGCTGATCGAGTTGCGCGTCCGCATCCAGCGCCACAGTCGCCGGCTTCGGCGCGTTCCAGGTGACGACGGGGCTGCTTTCCGTCATGCCCCAGGCATGCGCGACGTGAACGCCGCGCGCGGCGTATTCGGCCATCAGCGCGCGCGGAAAGGCGCTGCCGCCCGACATGACCCGGCGCAGCGTGGCGAAGCTTTCGCCGCTCTGGCGCAGATGATTGAGGATGCCGAGCCACACCGTCGGCACTCCGCCGGCAAGCGTCGCACGTTCGCCGTTCAGCAGCGCGAGCAGCGATGCGGGATCGAGCTGGCGTCCCGGCAGGATCAGCGTGGCGCCCGCCATCGGCGCGCTGAACGGCAGGCCCCAGGCGTTGACGTGGAACATCGGCACGATCGGCAGCACGCGATCGACCGCGCGCAGCCCGGCGGTGTCGGCAAACGTCATCATCATCGCGTGCAGCAGCGTGGAGCGGTGCGAATAGAGCACGCCCTTCGGCCGGCCGGTGGTGCCCGAGGTGTAGCAGAGGCCGGCGGCGGTGTTCTCGTCGAACACCGGCCATTCCGGCAGGGGTGCAGTCTGCGCCAGCAGGGTTTCGTAGCAATGGAGCGCGATGCCCGCCGGCAGGCGGCATTCCGGCATCTCCGCCGGCGGCGCCAGCACCACGACGCCGCGCAGCATGCCGCCGAGTTTCGGCGCCACCGCGGCGACGATCGGCAGCAGCGCGGGATCGGCGAAGATCAGCGCATCCTCGGCATGCGCTGCGATATAGGCGATGTCGTCCTGCGACAGCCGCGGGTTGATCGTGTTGCAGACCGCGCCGATGCCGGAGATGCCGAAATAGCACTCCAGATGCCGGTCGCTGTTCATGGCCAGCGTCGCCACCCGCTCGCCCGGCTGCACGCCGAGCGCGCGCAGCGCACTGCCGAGGCGGCACGCCCTGACCTCGATCGCCGCATAGTCGGTGCGGTCGATCCGCCCGTCATCGCGGCGGCTGACAATCTCGGTCGTGCCGTGGTGGCGGGCGGCATGGCGGATGATGCCGGAGATCAGCAACTCGCCCCGCTGCATCAATCCCTGCATTCGCGTTTCCCCTTGTTGTCGCTGCCTCGGGCCGGCGTGCCGGCCGGCGTCGCGCGGAGTGGCATCGCTGTCGTGCTGCGCGATGCGATCCGGCTACGGCCGCACCGCGTCGAGGAGAATCCGTTGCGCCGGATCGAGCCGGCCGGCCAGCGCCTCCGGCACGCCGGCCCGCCGCAGCACCGCCCCGATCGGGTGGAAGGCGATCACCGTCCGTCCATCCTCCCGCTCCCGCACCAGCACGCGCAGGGGAAGATCGAGGGCGGCGGAGGCGGCGGCGAGCATGATCGGCGTGCCGCCTTTCGGATGCCCGTAGAACAGCACCGTGGTCGGCGGCATCGCCAATCCGGCTTCCTGCGCGCCCGCCTGATGGTCGAACCGGTGGAACAGGATCAGGCCGGCCTGCGCGATCGCCGCGGCCACGCGTTCGAGCGTGACCGCGAACGGATGCGCCGACAGGGTCTCCTGAATGTCCGCGTCGCTCATGGTTCAGTCCGCTCCAGTACGGTCATGGGAGGCTTGCCGTTACGGCGCCGCCCCCTGCAGGCTCAGCCGCAGCGCATGGGCGGCACGGCACACCTGCACCCAGCAATCGAAGGACAGGTCGTGCGCGTTCTCACCGGGGGCGAACCGGTCGAGATAGCCGATCATGAAGCCCGGGGCGTGGAACTGCACGGTGCCGGGCGGATGCGCGGCATCGGCGAGCGTCGCCAGCAGCAGCGTGTTGGGACCGTAGCGGCGGATCGCGAGCGCGAGGGGGAATGCCTCCTCCGCCGAGACCGCGCCCATGCCCTTGAACACGAACAGCTTGTCCGCGGCCTCCAGGTCCTCGACCAGCTTGCGCACCAGGAACGGCACGCGCCGCGCCTCCCGCCGCGCCACGTCGGCGGCGCTCATCTCCCCGGCATTGACCCAGGCGTGGTACATGAAGCCGTAGCGCGTGTCATGGACCATGTATTCGCGCCCGGAGCCGTCGAGATCGACCTGGATCGCATCCGCCGCCCCCATGCCGTCGAAGCCTGCGTCCAGCGCGTCCAGCAGCCGCGGCAGCGGGGTGGAGGAGAAGCGCAGCAGGCCCAGCGGCTCCGCCCCGCCACGGCGCTGCACCAGGCCGAATTCGCAGTTCTGCCCCAGGCTCTCGAATTTCAGCATCAGGTCGTGCAGGGGCAGCCGGGCGGCGGCGGCGGCGGCGGCAGGATCGCCGGGCGCCGCCTGCCCGTCAGCCAGCGCCGCGCCGTCCAGCCAGGTCTCGAACAGGTCGGGATGGAGGTGCAGCGACGACAGGCTGACGCCCAGCAGCCGCCGGTCGTCGCCCTGGCCGTGTTCCGCCGGGCGGGCGGCGTCCGGCAGGCCGAGGGTGATGGAAAGCTCGGGCGCGCGCTGCACCACCTCCCACGGCACGACGCAGGCGCGGGTGGTGCGCCGGGTGATGCGGAATTCGGCCAGGGGAACGTCGTTCACCCGCACCAGCAGCCGCTGGGCGGGCAGCCGGTCCCCGGCGGTCATCGGCCGCAGGCGGAACACCAGCGCATAACTGCCGGGGCGCTGCGGCGCCGGCAGCGTCAGCCGGCTGACCGGGCCGGTGGTCCAGGTGCCGTCCGGCTCCGGCGTGGACCAGCCGGCGACGCAGCACGGCACGCTGTTCCCGCCAGCGGTGAAATCGATCAGCAGAGCGTCCGCCGACAGGTTCATTGACGCAGCAATTACAACCCGGTGACGGGGCAGAGCAACCCCCGGGGGCCCGTCACCGCTGTTGCAATGCCGCATCCGGAGTGCTTCAACCGGCGCGCGGATCGCGGGGACGTGTACACGTGACTTCTCTGTATTGGCTGCCCGAAGTTCAGGACTGGCGGGCGCGATTGCGCAATCTTTCGGCAGATTCGGGCCGCGCCTGGGCCGAGGGCGTGGCGCTGGCCAACACCCGCCTCGATTTCATCCGCACCAACGCGCTCGACGAAACGCTGCGCCGCCTGCTGGGGGAAGATGTGCCGCCGGAGGCGATCGGCAAGCCGATCCGGCTGGCCATTCTCGGCTCCTGCACCTTCGCGCATCTGCATGCCGGGCTGCGCGTGGCGGCGCTGCGGCGCGGGCTGCATGCCACGATCTACGAGAACGATTTCGGCCAGTACTGGCAGGAACTGGCGGATGACGGTTCCGCCCTGCATGCGTTCCGGCCGAACACGGTGCTGCTGGCACTGGACGCGCACCATCTGACCGCCGGGGTTTCCGCCGGCATGAGCGCGGCGGAGGCGGCGGCGGCGGTGCAGGACACCGCCGGGCGCATCCGCGAATGCTGGCGCATAATCCGCCGCAGCTTCGGCGCCCAGGTGATCCACCAGATGCCGCTGCCGGTGCATCCCCCCGTGCTCGGCAGCAACGAACAGCGGCTGCCCGGCTCGCGGGCCGCATTCCTGGCGGCGCTGTGCATCGAACTGCGCGGCATGGCGGAGGCGGAGGGCGTGGACCTGCTGGCGCTGGATGCCCGCGCCGCGATCGACGGGCTGAACGCCTGGCACGATCCGGCGCTGTGGCACCGCGCCAAGCAGGAAGTTTCGCTGGCGGCGTCACCGCTCTATGGCGATCTGGTGCTGCGGCTGGCGGCGGCGCAGCAGGGAAGGTCCGCCAAGTGCCTGGTGCTGGACCTGGACAACACCGTCTGGGGCGGCGTGGTCGGCGATGACGGGCTGGAAGGGCTGGTGCTGGGCCAGGGCAGCGCGCTCGGCGAGGCCTATGTCGCGTTCCAGGACTATGCGCGGGAATTGTCGCGCCGCGGCGTGATCCTCGCGGTCTGCTCCAAGAACGACGAGGCGAATGCCGTGGAGCCGTTCGACCGGCATCCCGACATGCTGCTGCGCCGCAACGACATCGCCAGCTTCGTCGCCAACTGGAGCGACAAGGCGTCGAACATCCGCGCGATTGCCGAGGAGCTGAACATCGGCCTCGACGCGCTGGTGTTCGTCGATGACAACCCGTTCGAGCGCAGCCTGGTGCGGCAGGAACTGCCGATGGTCGCGGTGCCGGAGGTTTCCGACGACCCGACGCTGTTCGCGCGCACGCTGGCCGATGCCGGATATTTCGAGGGACTGGCGGTCACCGACGACGACCGGGCGCGTGGCGCGCAATACCAGGGCAACCGCGCGCGGGAGGCGCTGCGTGCCTCCGCCACCGACCTGCCGGGCTATCTGCGCGGGCTGGAAATGCAGCTTATCTGGCGCCGCTTCGATGCGATCGGGCTGGCGCGCACCGTGCAGCTCATCAACAAGACCAACCAGTTCAACCTGACCACTCGCCGCTACACCGAAGACGACGTGCAGGCGATCATGCGCGATCCGCGCGCCTTCGGGTTGCAGTTGCGGCTGCTGGACCGGTTCGGCGACAACGGCATCATCGCCATCCTGATCGGCCGCATGACGGCGGACGACGACCTGGCGATCGACACCTGGCTGATGAGCTGCCGCGTGCTCGGCCGGCAGGTCGAGCCGACCAGCCTCAACCTGATCGCGGCGGAGGCGCGCAGGCTGGGCGCGCGGCGGCTGATCGGCGAGTATATCCCGACCAAGAAGAACGGCATGGTGAAGGACCATTACCCGAAGCTCGGCTTCGCGACGCTGCCGGACGGCCGCTTCGTGCTCGACCTCGCCGACTTCGTTCCCGCCGATACCTTCATCGACGTGACAGAGGGTTCGTGACCATGAGCGAGACCGATTTCTACCCGGTGCTGACCGAGATCTTCCGCGACGTGTTCATGCGCGACGTGGCGCTGCGGCCGGAGCTGACGGCCAAGGACGTGCCGGGCTGGGATTCCTTCAAGCAGATCGAGATCATCGTGGCGCTGGAGGAGAAGTACGACATCAAGTTCCACACGCGCGAACTCGACCAGCTCAACAATGTCGGCGATCTGGCGCGGGTGCTGGCCGGCAAGACGAAGCCGTGAAACGGCCGCGCGGCGCCGACACCGCGCTGGCCGACGCATCCGCGATCGAACCGCTGCGGCTGACCGTCGAGGAAGCACGGCTGGCGCCGGGCCATGTGCTGCACGTGCGCGGCTGGTGCGTGGCGCTGCGCCCGCTGCGCCGGGTGGAAATCCGCCTCGGCGAGACGCTGCTCGGCCGGGCGGAGATCAACCTGCCGCGCGGCGACGTCGCGGATGCCCTGCCGCTCTATCCCAACGCCGCCAATGCCGGCTTCGCGTTCCGGGGCACGCTGCCCGCGGGCATGGCCGATGGCACGCTGACCGCGACCGCGGCCGACGCCGATGATCGCACCGCCAGCGACACGCGGACGCTGGCCGCCGACCTCACCGCCCTCGCGCCGCTGCTGCTGACGCTGGAGGATGCGGTGCTGGACGGCGGGATGCTGCGCGTGCGCGGCTGGGCCGTCGGCATCGCGCCGCTGGAGGATGTGCGGCTGTGGCTGGATGACGAGCCGCTGGGCGCGGCGGACCTGCTGATGCCGCGTGCGGATGTCGGCCTCGCGCATCCCGAATATCCCGGCGCGGCGCAGAGCGGCTTCGTGCTGCACCGCTCCGTACGCGCGGGCGCAGCCGGGCGGGTGCTGCGCGCGGCGGCGCGCACCGCCGACGGCACGGAACGCGAAACCTCGCTGCCGCTGGCGGTGACCGGCGATGCGGCTGCGGCCGCGCCGCCGCCGGACGCGGCGACCGAGCCGCTGCGCTGCTTCTGCGATGCCGCGGCGCTGAGCGAGGATGGCGCGCTGCGCGTCACCGGCTGGGCGCTGTCGCGCGCCGGCATCGCCGCTGTCACGGTCCAGCTCGGCACGACCGAGCTGGGCGCGGCGGAGATCGGCGAGGCGCGGCCCGACGTGGCCGGCGCCTTCCCCAACATTCCCGGCGCCGCCAACAGCGGTTTCCGCTTCGCCGCCGATCTCGGCCGCGACTGCACCGGAGAGCACACGTTGCGCCTGCTGGTCAGCGACCATGCCGGCGCGCGCGAACAGATCGAAGTGCCGGTGCGCGCGGAAGGGCGCCGCGCCGACCTCGACACCGAAGCCGGCATCAAGTGCTTCCTCGATCTGCCGGTGGTGCGCGACGGCCGGGCGGCGGAAACGGTGCGCGGCTTCCTCTCGCTCGGCGGCTGGGCGATGTCGCGCGCCGGGATCGCCGGCATCGAAGTGTTCGTGGACGGCCGCTCGCTCGGTCAGGCGCATCGCGGCATCCGGCGCGAAGACCTGCACAAGGCGCTCGGCGTGCGGGAGGCGCTGCATGCCGGGTTCGCCATGCTGGTTCCGCCGCATGCGCTGAAGCGCGGCGCGCATGTCGTGCGCGTCGTGATCCGCGACCGCACGGGCGCCGCGCACGAGATCGCCTTCACCGTCGAATGCGATCCGGTGCCCGAGGGGGACGGCCCGTGGGCGCTGCGCCGCAAGCTGACGGATGCGGAGATCGGGCTGCATCGCGGCGTGCTTGATGCCTGCCGCTGGCAGCCGCATTTCACCCTGCTGCTGACCGGGGAACTGACTGCGCAGGCGCGTCGCCGCCTGCGCACGACGGTCGCCAGCCTGCGCGCCCAGGCCTGGCCGCACTGGACGCTGGCGATCGCGGCGGAGGCGATGCCGGACGAGGTGCTGCCGATCGTCGGGCAGGTGCGATTGCTGCGCGCCGACGCGGCGACCCCGCTCGCCTCGCTGTTGGCGGACGACGACGCTGCCCTGCTGCTGCCGCTGTCGCCCGGCGACGAACTCGGCGAGGATGCGCTGCTGGAGCTGGCGCTGGCCGGCGCGCAGGACCGCGATGCCGACTTCCTCTATGCCGATGAGCGCCGCATCGACCCCGCGGACGGCGAGATGCGCGCCTTCTTCAAGCCGGATTTCGCCCCCGATCTGCTGTTGTCCACCAACTATGTCGGCCGCCCCTGGGCCGTGCGCGCGGCGCTGCTGGCGGGCAGCGGCACCACGTTCGGCGATCTGCGACAGGACGGCGAATACGATCTGGTGCTGCGGCTGACGGAACGCGCGGCCTCGGTGCGGCATGTTCCGAAGGTGCTGGCGGCGCGCGCGGCGCGCACCCTGGATGCGCCGGCGGTGGAACGCCGCGCGCTGGCGCGGGCGCTGGCGCGCGCCGGCGTCGCCGGGGACGTGCATCCGGGCTGCGTCGCCGGCACCTGGCGCGTGCAACGCATCCCGCCGGAGGCCGCGCGCGTCTCCATCATCATTCCCACCGTCGCGACACGGGGCCTGATCGAAACCGCGATCGCCTCGATCCGCGCGCACACCCCGCGCGAGCGGGTCGAGATCATCGTGGTGGACAACATCCAGCCCGATGCGCCGGAGGCCGCGCGCTGGAAGCCGTGGTTCGCCGAACATGCCGACGCGGTGGTGGAGGTTCTCGAACCGTTCAACTGGTCGCGGTTCAACAACCTGGGTGCGCAGCGTGCCACCGGCAATTTCCTGCTGTTCCTGAACGACGACGT
>JAKAZX010000088.1 GCA_021826485.1 Pseudomonadota bacterium
GGGCGGCACCGCCGACGAAAGCCGGCTGTTCGTGCCCGACGCCGCGCAGGCGGCGGGGCCGATCCCGCCCGCCCTGCTGTCCAACATGCCGGCCGCCGCCTTCGCGGCGCTGGACGGCCGCTATGCCGCGCTGCTGCCCGGCCTGTCCCCGGCGGAGCGGCACTGGCGGATGATGACCGCCGAGGAATACTGGATCCCGACCCTGCGCGTCGCCGAGGCGGCGGTGGCCGCCGGCGCCACCGCCTGGATGTACCGCTACGACATGCCCGCCGCCGCCGGGCCGTTCGCCGGCCATGCCGTGCATGCCTCCGAACTCGGCTCGGTCTGGGGCGCCGCGGGGGCGCCGATGCCGGCGATGCATACCGCCTGGGTGCGCTTCATCAGCGGCGACGCACCGGGCGCGCCGGGCCTGCCCGACTGGCCGCGCTTCGAGGCGACCACGCGGCGCACCATGATCCTCGACGCCACCCCGCATGTGGAACAGGACCCGCGCGGCGCCGAGCGGATGCTGTGGAACGGGGTGCTGTAGCCGCCCCGTTCAGGCTGGTGACGACGACCGACGCAGCGCCGCCATTTCCCTCTCCGCCCCGCTGGGGCGGAGAGGGTCAGGGTGAGGTGGGGTGGTGCCGGCACTGCGAAAGTCCGCCGTTCCCTGCTGCAACTTCTTGCACCCGTCGACTCACTCCGGCAGCGACGGCAGATCGAGCCTGTGTTCGCGGGCGCAGGCGATGGCGTCGTCGTAGCCGGCATCGGCGTGGCGCATCACGCCGCTGGCCGGGTCGTTCCACAGCACGCGCGCCAGCTTCTCCGCCGCCGCCGCCGTCCCGTCCGCCACGATCACCATGCCGGCGTGCTGCGAATAGCCGATGCCGACGCCGCCGCCGTGATGCAGCGACACCCAGGTCGCGCCGCTGGCGGTGTTCAGCAGCGCGTTCAGCAGCGGCCAGTCCGACACGGCATCCGATCCGTCGCGCATCGCCTCCGTCTCGCGGTTGGGGCTGGCGACCGAGCCGGCGTCCAGATGGTCGCGGCCGATCACGATGGGGCCGCGCAACTCGCCGCGCGCCACCATCTCGTTGAACGCGAGGCCGAGACGGTGGCGCTGGCCGAGGCCGACCCAGCAGATGCGCGCGGGCAGGCCCTGAAAGCGGATGCGGCTGCGCGCCATGTCGAGCCAGGTGTGCAGATGCGGATCGTCGGGGATCAGTTCCTTCACTCGCGCATCGGTGCGGTAGATGTCCTCCGCCTCGCCGGACAGGGCCGCCCAGCGGAACGGGCCGATGCCGCGGCAGAACAGCGGCCGGATATAGGCCGGCACGAAGCCGGGAAACGCGAAGGCATCGGCCAGGCCTGCATCCTGCGCCATTTGGCGGATGTTGTTGCCGTAGTCGAGCGTGGGGATGCCGGCGCGATGGAAGTCCAGCATCGCCGCGACATGCCCACGCATCGACAGCTTCGCCGCAGCACTGACGGCGGCGGGATCGCGCTCCCGCTTCGTCATCCAGTCATCCAGCGTCCAGCCGGCCGGCAGGTAGCCGTTCACAGGATCATGCGCGGAGGTCTGGTCCGTCACCACGTCCGGCCGCACGCCGCGGCGCACAAGATCGGGAAACACCTCCGCCGCGTTGCCGAGCAGGCCGACCGAAACCGGCGCCGCTTCGTGCATCCAGGCAAGGGCCTCGTCGAGATCGCGCGTCCAGCGGTCGAGATAGCCGGTGGCGATGCGCATCTCGATGCGGCTCGGCTGGCATTCGACGGCGAGCAGGCTGGCGCCCGCCATCGTCGCCGCCAGCGGCTGCGCGCCGCCCATGCCGCCGAGGCCGGCGGTGAGAATCCAGCGCCCGCGCAGGTCGCCGCCGTAATGCCGGCGGCCCACTTCGCAGAACGTCTCGTAGGTGCCCTGAACGATGCCCTGGCTGCCGATATAGATCCAGGAACCGGCGGTCATCTGGCCGTACATCATCAGGCCGCGCCGGTCGAGTTCGTGGAATTTCTCCCACGTCGCCCAGTGCGGCACGAGATTCGAGTTGGCGATCAGCACCCGCGGCGCCCGATCATGGGTGCGGAACACGCCGACCGGCTTGCCCGACTGCACCAGCAGCGTTTCATCGTCACCGAGCCGCCGGAGCGTTGCGGCGATGGCGTCGAACGCCGCCCAGTCGCGCGCGGCGCGGCCGATGCCGCCATAGACGACGAGTTCCTGCGGGCGTTCGGCAACCTCGGCATCGAGGTTGTTCATCAGCATGCGCAGCGCCGCCTCGGTCTGCCAGGAACGGCAGGAGATGTCCGGCCCGCGCGGCGCGCGGATGCGGCGCGCGTTGTCGAGGCGGGCTTGCGGCTCGGTCATGGCTCGGCTCCTGATCGGGGCGGCGCGGTCACGGCACGATCCCGCCGGCGCAGATGGTCACGCCGCGCGGGCAGAGGCCGATCGCGTATGCCAGTTCGGCCGGATGCGCGACGCGCCACAGCACCGCGTCGGCGCGCAGCCCCGCCGCCAGCACGCCGCGATCGGCCAGGCCCAGCGCGCGGGCGGCGTTGCGCGTGACGCCGGCCAGCGCCTCCTCCGGCGTCAGGCGGAACAGCGTGCAGCCCATGTTGAGGATGGTCAGCAGCGAGCAGACCGGCGAGGAGCCGGGATTGCAGTCGCTCGCCAGCGCGATCGGCACGCCGAGGCGGCGCAGCCGATCGACCGGCGGCGCCTGACGCTCGCGCAGCACGTAGAAGGCGCCGGGCAGCAGCACCGCGACGGTGCCGGCGTGCGCCATCGTCGCCGCGCCGTGCTCGCTCAGATATTCCAGATGATCGGCGGACAGCGCGCCGCATTCCGCGGCGAGTGCGGCACCGCCCTGGTCGGACAGTTGCTCGGCATGCAGCTTCACCGGCAGGCCGAGCCGCCGTGCGGTTGCGAACAGGCGGGCAATCTGGGCCGGGGTGAAGGCGATGCGCTCGCAGAACCCATCGACCGCATCGGCCAGCCCCTCCGCCGCCACGCGCGGCAGCATCTCCGCGCACAGCAGGGCCACGTACTCGTCCGGCCGGCCGGCGAATTCCGGCGGCACCGCATGGGCGCCGAGGAAGCTGGTGCGCACATCGACCGGCCGCAGCGCGCCGAGGCGGCGGGCGGCGCGCAACTGCCGCAGTTCCGTCGCGGTTTCCAGCCCGTAGCCGGACTTGATCTCGACCGTGGTGACGCCGTCGCGCAGCAGCGCGTCCAGCCGCGGCAGGCTGGCGGCGACCAGCGCATCCTCATCGAGTTCGCGAGTGGCGCGAACGGTGGAAAGGATGCCGCCGCCGGCGCGCGCGATCGCCTCGTAGCTCGCGCCTTCCAGACGCATCTCGAACTCGCGGGCGCGGTTGCCGCCATAAACGAGATGCGTGTGGCAGTCGATCAGCCCGGGCGTCAGCACGAAGCCGCCGCCGTCCTGCACCCGATGCGCGAGGGCCTGCGGCGGGCCGGGCAGGTCGCGGCGCGGCCCGATCCAGGCGATGCGGTCGCCTTCGATGCCGAGGGCGGCGTCCGCCACCAGCCCGTACGGCGCGCCGCCCGGCAGCATCGTCGCCGCCGACAGGTTCAGCCAGAGCGCGTCCCAAGCCATGCGGCGGAGTGTAGGCCGCCGCGCCGTTCCTGCACCATCCACAGCGCGAGGCTGGGAATGCCGAAGGCGAGGTCGCGCAGCCGCTTGACCAGCGACAGCGCCAGGCCGAGCGCCGGCGGCACGCCGAACAGGCTGCACACCAGGATCAGCCCGCCTTCCTGCACCCCCAGCGCGCCGGGGATCAGGATGGCGGCGCCGCGCACCGCATGGCCGAGGCTTTCGATCACCAGCGCGGGCGCCGCGCCGACCGGATGGCCGAGCGCCCGCAGCGACAGCCATACCTCCGCCGCGCCGGGCATCCAGGCGAGCAGATGAAAGGCGGCGGCGAAGCCGAGCCGGCGGCGGCGCTGCTGGATGCGGGCCAGCGCCGCGTCCAGCCCGTCGATGCGCCCGGCCCAGCCGAGCCGCCGCGCGCCACGCTCCGCCAGCCGCGCGAAGCCGAGGCGCTGCGCCGGGACCAGCACCGCGACCAGGGTGCAGATCACGCCGAAGCCGAGCACCATCCAGCCGGACACCGCGCCCGCGCCGCGGGCCGCCACCAGCAGGGCGAGGCCGAACAGCGTGAACGGCACCTGCGTCACCAGCTCCACCGCCGCGTCGGCCAGCGCCGCGGCGACCGCGCGCGGCAGGATCAGGCCGCGCCGGGTCAGCACGCGGATGGCGGCGAGCAGGCCGGCGACCGGCAGCACCGGCAGCAGGCTGTTCACGCCTTCCCGCAGCCAGCGGGCGAGCAGGAAGGCGGTGGCGGCGGGCGCGCGCGGTCCGGCCACCGCCTGCCAGGCGAGCGCGGTCAGCGCGATCTGTGCGAGGTGCAGCGGCAGCACCAGCACCAGGAACCAGCGCGCCCCGGCGAGCAGCCCGGCCACCCGGCCGAGCCCGATATGCAGCAGCAGGCCGGTGCCGAGCGCGAAGCCCAGCGCGAGCGCCAGCGCCGACCACCACGGCCGGAGTCGGTCACGACCCGGCATGCGCCGGCCGCGGGCGCAGGCCGCGCGACGGCGGCGCGCCGTCACCCTCGGCCGGGACGCCGAACAGGTGGACGTAGTCGGCAAACCGCTCGCGCAGCTCCTCGGGGTCGATGCCGTGGGCGGCGAAGCTGTAATGGTTCTCGGCATACCCGCCGCGCGGGGCGGCGGCGATCATCTGCTGCATGGCGGTGCGCGCCGCTTCGGTCAGGCGCAGGCCGAAATGCCGGTACAGGCGCTCGGCCGTCTCGATCGGCCGCTGCACCACGTCGCGATAGCGCAGATGCAGCACCTGAGCGGCCGGGAAGGTGGGCGCGCGCGCCTCCGCCACCATCAGCGCGGCGCCCCGCACCCAGTCCTCGACCACCATCCGCCCGATGCCGCGCCGGTCGAGCCGGCGGGTGAACGGGCCGCGCAGGATTTCCGTGAGCTGCGCGACCGACGGCAGCACATGCAGCGGATCGCGGTGCAGAAACACCAGCCGCGCATCCGGATAGGCCGCGCGCAGGGCGGGCAGGGCGAACACGTGGTCCGGGCATTTCAGCACCCAGCGGCCGCGCTGGCCCTGGTGCTGCAGATGCTGCAGGAAGCGGCGGTGGAAGCGATAGGCCGCCAGATGGCCGTGCTCGGCCAGCCACGCCTTGTAGGACGGCACGTCGTAGATCGTCTCGAACCGCAGGCTCTGGAACACCTGGGCGGTGATTTCGGTGCATTCCTGCGGCGAATTGGCGGTCAGCGGATGGACGTTGCGCAGCGCCGGGGCGAACCGGGCGAAATGGCGCAACTGCCGTTCCACCCGCACCAACCGGCGATCGTGCCGCGCATGCGGATCGGGGTAGGGGTGGATGGTCTGCCACACCCGCGGCGCCACCGCCGCCGGGTCGGACAGCAGCAGGCGGTGGAAGAAGCTGCTGCCGCTGCGCGGCAGGCCGGTGATGATGATCGGCGCGTCCAGCGTCTCGTCCAGGATCGCCGGATCACGCGCCTCCTCCGCCCGCAGGCGGCCGAGATTGCGCAGCAGCCGCTGGAGGTCCCACCGCAGGCCCAGCCGGCCGATCGCGGACAGGTCGGCCTCTCCGGCGGCGGCGCGCAGCAGCGCGTCCAGCGGCGCCTCGATCGCCTCCCCCGGCAGACCCGCCCCGCCGGTCGCCGCCGCGATCACGTCCGCGGCATCCCCGGGCCAGTTGCGCCCGGACAGACACGCCGCCAGTTCGGCCGCCTGCCCAAGCAGCGGGCGACCCTGCATACTCTTCATTCCCTGCTGCCTTGCGCGTCGGCAATTGACGACCGGCTGTACGGTGGGATGCCGGGCCTAGTCCGTCAAGCGCGTGTACGTTGCGGCGAGTAACAGGATGATCGAGCCGTAGAGGATCTGCTTGATCGGTTCGGGTGCATCGAGCAGGGTCAGCAGGCTGTCGAGCACGGTCAGGAACAGGGCGCCGACGATGGTGCCGCCATAGCCGCCGCGCCCGCCGAAGATCGAGGTTCCGCCGATGATCGCGGCGGCGATGGCCGGCAGCAGATAGACGTTCGCAAGGCTGAGATCGGCGGCATTGGTGATGCCCACCAGCACGATGCCGGCCAGCGCCGCGAGCAGGCCGCAGGCCAGATATGCGGCCAGCAGCACCCGCCAGACGCGGATGCCCGCCAGCCGGCACGCCGCCTGATTGTCGCCCACGGCATAGAGCAGCCGGCCGAGGCCGGTGCGCCGCAGGCCGAGCAGCAGCAGGGCCGCGACCGGCAGCCACAGGAACAGATCGACCGGCACGACGCCCGCCAGCTTGCCGCTGCCCAGGGTGACGATGGCGGCGGGGATGCGCTGCTCCTCGCCGATGATCTTCTGGCTGTAGACGACCATTGCGCCTTCCGTCATCAGCCCGGTGCCGAGCGTCATCACCAGCGGCTGCACGCGGAACACCGCGACGCCGACGCCGTTCAGCAGCCCGATCAGCGCGCCCAGCGCGAGGCCCAGCAGCAGCGCCGCCGGGGTGCCGATCGCCGCGGTGTTGGAGGACAGAAGATAGGCCGCGCCGGTCGCGACCGCGGCGATCGACAGGTCGATCCCGCCGGTCAGCAGCAGCAGCGTCTCGCCCCCCGCCAGCAGGCCGAGCGGGGCGGCGAACAGCAGCGTGTTGGCCAGCCAGTCCGGCGTCACCGTGCCGGGGCGGATGACCGCGATCACGCCGACCAGCGCCGCCAGCAGCAGCGCCAGCACCAGGATCGAGCGGTCGCGCAGGAAGCCGGCGAGCCGCGTCATGCCCGCGTCCGCAGCAGCGTGGCGAGGCCGCCGCCCATCACCACCAGCACGATCAGCGTGCCCTGGATGACCTGGCCGTAATTCGGATCGATGTTCAGGAAGATCAGGTCGGTCGGGATCAGCGTCAGGATGTAGGCGGCGAACATCGGCCCGGCCATGCCGCCGCGCCCGCCGGTCAGGCTGACGCCGCCCACCACGACGGCGGCCAGCCCGCTGAGCGTGTAGTAGGTGCCGGAGAGCGGGGAGCCGATGCCCGTGGTCATGGTGAGCGCCAGGCCGCCGAGCGCGCTGAACACGCCGCCCACGACATAGGCGATCAGCCGCGTCCGATCGACGCCGACGCCGCTGCGGAACGCCGCGGTGCGGTCGCTGCCGATGGCATAGAGCGTCAGGCCGAGCCGCGAATGGCGCACCGGCAGCCACACCGCCGCGACCACCACCACCAGCAGCACCAGCGCGTTCGGCAGCCACGCCCCGCCGAGCGTGCCGCCCGCGAGATCGAGGAAGCCCTGCGGGGCGCCGCCGCCGGGCTGCTCCAGGATCAGCAGCGCGATGCCGCCCCAGATGAAGCCGGCCGCCAGCGTCACCACCACGTCCGGCACGCGCGAGAACACCAGCACCGCGCCGTTCACCGCCCCGGCGAGCGCGCCGCCGAGCAGGATCAGGGCGGCGATCAGCAGCGCGCCGCCGAACCCGGCATGCTGCATGGTGCTGGCGGCCAGCACGTTGGCCACCGCCATCAGCGAGCCGACCGACAGGTCGATGCCGCCCGAGATCACCACCACCGTCTGCGCCGCCGCGGCCAGCGCCAGCGGCAGCGCGCCGAGCGCCAGCGACTGCACGTCGAAGGCGCCGAAATCCGGATGGATCGCCACCGTCACCGCCAGGAACGCCGCGACCAGCAGCGGCATCACCAGCAGCGTCGCATGGCGGCGCAACAGCGCAGCGGTCACGCCGCCATCCCTTCGCGCGAGGCCAGCCCGTGGGCGGCGCGCAGCAGCGTCGCCTCATCGGCCTGCGCGGCCGGCAGTTCCTGCACCACGCGGCCGCCGAACAGCACCACCACGCGGTCGCAGGCCAGCGCGATTTCCGGCAATTCGGAGGTGAACAGCAGCACCGCCGCCCCGGCGGCGGCGAGTTCGCGGACCAGCGCGTAGATCTGCCGCTTGGTGCCGATGTCGATGCCGCGCGTCGGGTCGAAGCAGAGCAGCGTGCGAAAGCCGGCGGCGAGCCAGCGGGCGATCACCACTTTCTGCTGGTTGCCGCCCGAAAGCCGCCGCACCTCCGCCGCCGCCCGGGTGTCGATGTTCAGCCGCCGCACCGCGTCGGCCACGCGCGCCCGTTCGGCGCGGATCGGCAGGGCGCCCCAGTCGGCCAGCCGCCGCACCAGCGGCAGGGCGATATTCTCCTGCACCGAACGCTGCGGCAGCAGCGCCTGTACCCGGTCCGCCGGCACCAGCACCATGCCGGCGCGGATCGCATCGGCCGGATGGCGGAACCGCTGCGCCATCCCGTCGGCCAGGATGCTGCCGCCGTCCGGCCGGCGCAGGCCGGCGAGGCAGTCGAACAGTTCCTCCTGCCCCTGGCCTTCCAGCGCGGCGACGCCCAGCACCTCCCCGGCGGCGAGGCTGAACGACACGTCGCGCAGCTTCTCCCCGCTGCGCAGGCCTTCGACGCGCAGCGCCGGCGGGCCGGCAGGCGCGGCGGCGGCGGCGATGCCGGCGGCGGCCGGCTGCTCCGGCGGGGCGCCGAGCATCAGCGCGACGATCCGCTCCTCCCCGCCCTGGGCGGGATCGACGACGCCCACGGTAACGCCGTCGCGCAGCACCGTCGCGCGGTCGCACAGCGCGGAAATCTCGGCGAGGCGGTGGGAGATGAAGATCACCGAACGTCCCTGCGCCCGCCACTGCCGCGCCACCGCGAACACGTGCTGCGCCAGATCGGCCGGCAGGGCGGCGGTGATCTCGTCGAGCAGCAGGATGTCCGGCTCGGCGGCCAGCGCGCGCGCGAGGTCGATCAGCCGCAGCGTCGGCAGCGGCAGCGTGCGCACCACGGTCGCGAAGTCGAGTGCGGCGAAGCCGAACTGCGCGAGCCAGCGCCGCACCACCTCCGGCGCCGCGCGGGCGAGGCGCAGGTTCTGCGCGATCGTCAGGTCCGGCACCAGCGCCGGGTCCTGGTAGACGGAAACGAGGCCGGCGCCCCGCGCCTCCGCCGGGGATCGGAACTGGCGCGGGGTGCCGCGGATCTGGATGCTGCCGGCATCGGGCCGGATCACGCCGGTGAGCATCTTCACCAGCGTGCTCTTGCCCGCGCCGTTGGCGCCCATCAGCGCGTGCACCTCGCCCGCCCGCACGGTGAGCGTGGCGGCGCGCAGCGCGACGACGGAGCCGAACCGCCGCGCGATGTCCCGCACCTCCAGCAGCGTCGCGGCATCGGCCATCGGCGGCGGCTCCGTGCGGTGCGATCAGGGACCTTCGCAGGCCACCATCTGCGCCGTCGTGTAGGTGGTGTAGGGCTTGATCTCGGTCGCCACGCTGTAGAACGGATCGAGCTTCTCCTGATGCACGCTCTTGAGCTGCGCCATGCCGGCGTCGGTCGTGTTGCTCCACACTTCCGGCGTCAGCTTGATCAGGTGCGGATGCGCCTTGTGTTGCAGCACGTCGAGCGCGACCGCGAGGCCGGCACCGCCGACCGAGGCCGGGTTGGTGGCCGCCGCGCCGACGAGACCGGCCGACTTCCAGTCGAGCAACTGGCCGATGAAGCCGTTGTTGTCGGCGCCGACGGTCGGCACGAACGGCTTGTGCGCGGTCTGGTAGGCTTCCGGCACCACGGCGTCGATACCCGAGGTCCAGACGCCGTCGATCTGCTTGCCGGAGGCGATCAGGTCGCGGATCTGCTTCGATGCGGTGTTCAGCGCCCAGCCTGTGAACGGCATGGCGACCACGTGGATGCCCGGATATTTCTGCAGCGCCTCGGTGAAGCCCTGGTGACGGTCGGAATCCGCCGGCACGCCGTCGATGCCGCGCATCTCCACCACGTCGCCCTTGCCGTGCAACTGCTCGAACAGCCACATCGCGCCGAGCCGGCCGTAGGCGACCTGATCGTTGGTCAGCACATAGGCTTCCGGCGCGGACACCGCCTGATCCACCGCGACCACCACGATGCCCTTCGCCGCCGCCTGCTTGATGACCGGATTGAGTGCATCGCGGCTGGACGGGTTGACGATGATGGCGTTGGCGCCGGCGGAGATCAGGTTGCGCAGGTCGGCGATCTGCTCCGGCGGGCCGCCGTTGCGGTTGGCTAGGATGACCTTGGAAACGATGCCCGACGCCTTCGCCTGCGCCTTGATCGAGCAGATCATCTCCTCCCGCCAGCCGTTGCCGATCAGCGTGTTGGAGACGCCGACGACGAATTTCTTGTCGGCGGCGACGGCATCGTGGCTGCCGCCCAGCGCCGCCACGGCCAGCGCGGCCGCGGCGATCGTTGCGATGTGACGCATTGTTCCCTCCCGTGATGACGTGTTCCGTTTTAGCCGGCCGCGCCGCCGGCTGAACAGGCCGGTGAAGCGGGTCATGGTCGCGCCTCCTGCCGCACGCGTTCGGCGGGCGCGGCGCCGATCGCGACCAGCCGGCAGCCTTCCAGCGCATCGCGCGCCGGTGCCGCCACGGACCGCCCGAGCCGTTCGGCCAGCAGCGGACGCAGCGCCGCCGCGAGGCCGCCCGCCAGGAACAGCGGCTCCGTGTCTGCGAGTTCGAGGGCGCGGGCCAGCGCCGCCAGATGCGCCACGCCACGGTCGCGGATGGCGCGCGCGCTGGCCACGCCCTCTCCGGCCGCGGCCAGCACCAGCGGCGCCAGCGCGCCGAGCCGGTCCGGCCCGAGCAGCGGGATCCAGCCGCGCGGCTCCGGCGCCAGAAGCCGCAGCGCGGCCCCGACCGCATCGGTGAGCGCATCGCCCGGCACGATGCCGTCCGCCGCCGCCAGCGCGTGGCGCAGCGCCCGCTGGCCGAGCCAGGCGCCGCTGCCGCGGTCGCCGCCGATCCAGCCCCAGCCGTCGCGCTCGATGGAGGTGCCGTCGGCAAACAGCCGGTGCGCGGCCACACCGGTGCCGGCGATGATGAGGCCGGCCGGCGCGCCGCCGGCAGCCCCGATCAGCGCGGCATACCCGTCGCTCATCGCCAGCACGCCGGCGAATGGCGGCAGTGCCGCGATCAGCGCCGTCCGCGCCGAGGCGACCGAAAGTCCCGCGCCGCCGAGCGCCAGCGTGACCTGCGCCGCCGCCGCCGCGTCGCGGCCGGCGGCCTGCGCGCAGTCGGCCCACAGCCCGCGCAGGCTGGCCGCGGCCCGGTCCGGGTCGGTGGTCGGGTTGCAGGGGCCACCCGCGGCCTCCGCCAGTACGGCGCCGTCCACCGCGACCAGCCGGCCGCGGCAGCGGGTGCCGCCGGCATCGACGCACAGGATCGGGCCGTCCAGCGTCATGCCGCCGCAACCCGCGTCCAGACGCCGCCGGCGGCCGAGGATTCGACGGTCGCGGCAACGAAGGCCATCGCCGCCACGCCGTCCGCGATGCCGGGCACGGTGGCCGCGGCGGGATCGGGCGCGCGGCCTTCCCGG
>JAKAZX010000089.1 GCA_021826485.1 Pseudomonadota bacterium
CTCGATCATCGGCTCGTGCGATTTGGCGGCGAAGCTGTGATAGAATGGCAGGGTGCGCATCTGCCGCGCCGCCGCCTCCACCAGCCGTTCGTTGGAGAAGCCGAGCGAGGCGCACCACAGGCCGGCGACGGCATCGATATAGCCCTTGCCCGAATCGTCCCAGACCCGCACCCCGTGGCCGCGCGTGATGACCAGGGGGCCGACGTCCAGATGCGTGCGCAGATCGGTATAGGGGTGCAACGCATAGGCGATGTCGCGGGCGGCGGCCGAGTTGGCGCGGGGCGGGGTCATGGGGGCGCTTCCTTCACCGGATGCTCTGGTTCCCCCATAGTAGGGCCGGGCCTGACATCGGGGGAACCCCACGCATGACCGAATTGACCCCGCACGCCGCGCATTGGGGCGCCTTCATCGCCGAGGTGGCGGATGGCCGGCTGGTCGGCACCCGCCCCTTCCCCGGCGACCCCGCCCCGCCGGCGCTGCTTTCGGCGATCCCGGACGCGGTGCATGCGCCGACCCGGATCGACCGGCCGCATGTGCGCCGCGGCTGGCTGAACGGCGACCGACGCGGCGGCACGCCCCGCGGCGGGGAGCCGTTTGTCCCGCTGGACTGGGACACCGCCATCCGGCTGGTCGCCGGGGAGGTGGCGCGGGTGCGCGACACGCACGGCCCGGCCAGCCTGTTCGGCGGCAGCTACGGCTGGTCCTCCGCCGGGCGGTTCCACCATGCCCGCACCCAGTTGCAGCGGCTGCTGGCGGCGGCCGGCGGGTTCACCGGGCAGCTCACCAACTACTCGTATGCCGCCGGCATGACACTGATGCCGCACGTGGTGGGCGGCAATGCGGTGATCGAGGGGCCGGTGGTCGAGTGGCGGGACATCGTCGGCCATGCCCGGCTGATGCTGTGCTTCGGCGGCATCCTGCTGCGCAACGGCCAGATCACCGCGGGCGGCGCCGGCCGGCACGAGATGGGCGGCTGGCTCGCCCGGGCCGCGGCCGCCGGCGTGCGGCTGGTGAACATCTCCCCGGTGCGCGGCGACATGCCGGACAGCGCCGGGGCGGAGTGGCTGCCGATCCGCCCGGGCACCGACACCGCCCTGATGCTCGGCATGACCCACGTGCTGTTCACGGAGGGGCTGGCCGATCTGGGCTTCCTCGACCGCTGCGCGGTCGGCGCGGACCGGCTGCGCGCCTATGTCCTGGGGGAGACCGACGGGGTGGCGAAATCCCCCGCCTGGGCCGCCGCCGAAACGGGCATCCCGGCCGAGCGGATCGCGGCGCTTGCGCGGGACTGCGCGGCACAGCCGACGATGCTGACCGCGGCATGGTCCCTTCAGCGCGCCGAGCGGGGGGAGCAGCCGTTCTGGATGCTGGTGACGCTGGCCGCCTCGCTCGGCCAGATCGGCCGGCGCGGCTGCGGGTTCGGCTTCGGCCATGCCAGCATGAACGGCATGGGCACGCCGCGCACCGAAATCCCCTCGGTCGGCCTGCCCGGCCTGCCGAACCCCGCGCAATCCTGGATCCCGGTGGCGCGGCTGACCGAAATGCTGGAGCGGCCGGGGGGCGCCTACGACTACAACGGCCGGCACCTGGCCTATCCGGATGCGCGGCTGGTCTGGTGGGCGGGCGGCAACCCGTTCCACCACCACCAGGACCTCAACCGGCTGCTGCGCGCCTGGGCGCGGCTGGAGACGGTCGTGGTCAGCGAGCCGTGGTGGAACAGCCTGGCGCGGCATGCGGACATCGTGCTGCCGGCCACCACCTCGCTCGAGCGGGACGATATCGGCTCGGCCGGCCGCGACCGGTTCATCCTGGCGATGAAGCGCGCGCTGCCGCGCCATGCGCAGGCGCGCGACGAGTTCGACTACATGGCCGATGTGGCGGACGCGCTGGGCGTGCGCGACCGGTTCACCCAGCAGCGCGACGCGGCGACCTGGCTGCGCGTGATCTATGGCCGCGCCCGCGACGCAGCATCGCGGCTCGGCATCGACCTGCCCGATTTCGATGCGTTCTGGCGGGCCGGCTCGGTCGAAGTGCCACCGCCGGCGCAGGGCAGCGTGCCGTTCGCGGACTTCGTCCGCGCGCCGCACGCCGCACCGCTCAACACGCCGTCGGGCCGCATCGAGCTGTTCAGCCGGACCATCGCCGATTTCGGCTATGACGACTGTCCCGGCCATCCGGTGTGGTTCGCGCCGCGCGAGTATCTCGGCGCGAAGCTGGCGGCCCGCTTCCCGCTGCATCTGCTGTCGAGCCAGCCGGCGACCCGACTGCACAGCCAGCTCGATCAGGCGCGGGTCAGCCAGGCGAGCAAGCTGCATGGGCGGGAGCCGATCCGCCTGCATCCGGCCGACGCCGAAGCCCGCGGCCTGAAGGCGGGCGATGTCGTGCGCGTGTTCAACGACCGCGGCGCCTGCCTCGCCGGCGTGGTGCCGGATGACGGGCTGCTGCGCGGCGTTGCGGTGATCTCCACCGGCGCGTGGCTCGATCCGGAACGTCCGGGCGTGCCGGGCAGCCTGTGCGTGCATGGCAACGTGAATGTGCTGACGCAGGATGTCGGCACGTCGCGGCTGGGCCAGGGGCCGAGCGCGCAAAGCTGCCTCGTCGAAGTGGTGCGCTGGGACGGCGCGCTGCCGGAGGTGACGGTGCACCGGCCGCCGGAGATCGCAGCATGACGCTGTCCGACGCGCAGCGCGCCGAGGTTGCGACGGCACGGGCGAGCGAATCGCCGACGCGCCGCGCCACCGTGCCGGCGCTGGAGGCGTTGCTGTTCACGCCGGTCCCGGTGCTGGACCACGGCTTCGTGCGCGTCATCGACTATATGGGCGATGACGGCGCGGTGGTGCAGGCGGCGCGCGTCTCCTACGGCCGCGGCACGCGGCGCGTCAGCGAGGATGCCGGGCTGATCCGCTATCTGATGCGGCACCGGCACACCACGCCGTTCGAGATGTGCGAGATCAAATACCATGTGAAGTTGCCGATCTTCGTGGCGCGGCAGTGGATTCGCCATCGTACCGCGAACGTGAACGAGTATTCCGCACGCTACTCGATCCTTGATCGCGAATTTTACATCCCCGCAGCCGAACATCTGGCGGCGCAATCCGCGACCAACCGTCAGGGTCGCGGCGCGCTGCTCGAGGGGGACGAAGCGGCGGAGGTGCTGGCGATGCTCGCGCGGGACGCGGCGCAGTGCCATGACGACTATGCGGCAATGCTGAACGAATCCGGCGATCCGGCGCGGCAGGGGCTGGCGCGGGAACTTGCGCGCATGAATTTGACACTCAACACGTACACGCAGTGGTACTGGAAGACTGACCTGCACAATCTGCTGCACTTCCTGTCGCTGCGCGCCGACCCGCACGCGCAATACGAAATCCGCACCTATGCCGAGGCGATGATGGCGAGCCTGGAAGCCTGGGTCCCGCAGACCGCCGCGGCCTTCCGCGATTACCGGCTGGAGGCGGCCAGCTTCTCCTCCGGCATGCTGGCGGCGCTGCGGCGGATGCTGGCCGGTGAGACGGTGACGCAGCCGGACAGCGGATTGTCGAAAAGGGAGTGGGAGGAAATGATGGCGGTGTTGGACCGGAATTGACGAGACTACGCGAATCGCGTATGGTCAAAAAACACTTCTCTGGGTAAGGGGCGCTGACAATCCCGAGAATCGGGATATGAAAGGTTCCTTATGACTTGGAAAGTGTTGCGTTCCACTGTTTTTGACGGTGTTGTAGACGTTGAGCTCTTTGACGGCCGCAATACGATCGGGGTACTGACCGATGTTGTAATCGTGGGGCGTTTACTTATTCTCTCAGGGCTCCATATCTCGGGCCCAGGTCGCAATGTTCTAGGGTGTATGCGCATTCGCAGTCTCTGCGAATGGTTGGTGGAGAATTTCGATGTCGACGAACTCCGAATTGAGGGCGCGACTCGAACGTCTGGGGCCTGTCCGGGACGCCGTCCACGACCGCTCGTTTTCCGACGAGTGCCACACTGTGTCTCTGCGACGTGACCCCGGTCCGTTCACTCAGCCAGTCTCGGTCGCTCGGCGTCTCTTTGCATCCGGATTATCCTTGCGTGCTGCACATTCGGCGATCACTGCGCTGGCCGCGGAGGGAAGGACGATCTGCGAGATTCCCGTCGATGGAGGCATTGAGGAACTGGCGCGTGATCTGATCGCCATGAACGTCCACCTACAACGTCGCCGCACCATCGGCGATCCGGCGGCCTACATCGCCGCCGTCCGCGACCGTCACCACCTGTCGCAGCGGGAGTTCGCAGCCTCGCTGGGCGTCGATCTGCGCACGCTGCAGAACTGGGAACAGGGGCGCAACCGGCCGGAGGCGGCGGTGCTCAGCCTGATTGCATTGTTCGAT
Organism: Pseudomonadota bacterium; assembly: GCA_021826485.1. GTDB lineage: Bacteria > Pseudomonadota > Alphaproteobacteria > Acetobacterales > Acetobacteraceae > JAFKFJ01. The sequence continues at coordinate 4,365 of JAKAZX010000089.1, forward strand.
CGTGATCCCGCGCTGGTGGAGGCCGTCACCTTCGAACCGGTGCGCGTGGCGGAGACCGTGCCATGATCGTCTGCTTCGGTTCCATCAATCTCGATCTGATCTTTCCCCTGCCCGCCCTGCCGCAGCGCGGGCAGACGGTGCTGGGGCGGGCGATGCGCGTCGAGCCAGGCGGCAAGGGCGCGAATCAGGCCGTGGCCGCCGCGCGCGACGGCGCGCGCGTGCTGTTTGCCGGCGCCGTCGGTTCGGACGCCTTCGCCGATCAGGCGGTCGCCACGCTGCGCGCCGCCGGCGTCGAACTGAGCCGCGTGGTCTATGCCGACACCTCCACCGGCTGCGCCGCGATCTGCGTCGATGAAGCGGGCCACAATCAGATCGCCGTCGCCTCCGGCGCCAATCTGCTGGCCCGTGCCGATCAGGTGGAGGACGCACTGCTCGGCCCCGGCACCACCCTGCTCGTGCAGGCGGAAACCGATCTCGAGGAGACCGCGATCCTGATCCGCCGCGCCCGCGCCGCCGGCGCCCGCGTGGTGCTCAACCTCGCCCCCGCATCGCCGATGGCGCAGGACGCATTGCGGGACGTCGATGTGCTGGTGCTGAACGAAGATGAGGGCGGCTGGCTGGGCACCGACCTGCGCACCGGCCGCAACGCCGCCAGCCTGCACGCGGCACTCGGGGTGAGCGTGATCGTCACGATGGGCGAGCGCGGGCTGGAGGCGGCGACGCCGGACGGTTTGATCCGCCTGGAGGCCCACAAGGTTGCGGTCGTGGACACCACCGCCGCCGGCGATTGCTTCACCGGCGTGCTTGCGGCCGGCCTGGATCGCGGCCTGCCGATGGCGAAGGCGCTGCGGCGCGCCAATATCGCCGCGGCGCTGTGCTGTTCGCGCAAGGGCAGCCAAGGCAGCCTGCCGACCGCCCTGCAGACCGACGCGGCAGCGGGAACCTGATCGGGCCGTACGGCAACACCCCCGAAGAATCGCGGCCGCTTCATCACGAACAGGTGAGACATGGCGCTTCACGCCCAGTAGAACGGCGGCGGTCACCCGTTCGTGCTGGGGGAAGCTATGCAAATCGTCACTCTTTTGCTTCGTGAACTGTCGGCCCGGCTGGATCGGCGGGCGCGGCGGGTGCTGCTGTTCTCCTCTGCCCTGGCGTTGACCTTCTTTGCCCGCAGCACGGTCGCCGCATTGCAGGGCGGGAACTATGCGGATGCGGCGGCCGGGCTGGTGATGCTGGGGGGCGCCGCGGTCATGGCCGCGGTCGCCTCCACCGCGCCGCGCCGCGCCGGCTGACGCGCTACGCCGCGGCCCCTTCCGGCAGGGCCACCGACAGCCAGCCGGTGCCGTCGCTGACGCGGACGGCGGAGAGCATGGCGGCACAGCGGCGCACGTCCGGCGGCTGAAGGCGGAACACGAAGTCGAACGTCAGGGCGACGTCAAGCCTGCGGCCCGCATCCTCCGGCAGCGGCAGGATGCAGCGCTGCACCGCGCCGTCGTCGAGGAAGCGACGCGCCAGCGGCCGGCCGTTGCAGGCGATCTCGACCGCCTGGAACTGCCCGTCCGCGGGCACCCAGAAATCCAACGCCAGCCGCTGCAGCCGGTGCGGACTCCACAGCCGCAGCGTCACCGTGCCGTCGCACCAGCCATCGTCATGCAGCCCGTGCGGCAGGCCCAGCAGGCACGGCAGGTCGGGCGGCGGCGCCACCTCCGCCAGTTCGGCGAGGGACGGCGCGTAGTAGTCCGCCATCAGCCGCCGGTAGCTGCCGTACAGCCGTTCGCGCGCAACGTCGCTGCGCGTCGCGGCGGCACTGCGCAGGGCAGCGATGATCTGCTCCGGCGGCGCGCCCGGCGGCACCAGCACGCCGATGCCGAGCGCGCGCAGCCGCTCGCCGATCGCGCCGAAATCATAGGCGACAGGCGTCAGGCCGGCGAGCAGACATTCCGACAGCGCGTAGGAGAAGGTTTCCGGAAACACGTTCAGCAGCAGTGCCGCGTCGCATTCGGCATCGACCAGGGCCGCGACCGCGTCGGCCGGGCGGTAGCCGCCGCGCAGGTCGATGTTGTCGTGCCGCCGCAGTTCCTCCTCCCGGTCGCTGTAGCCGACCAGCACGAAGCGGATGTCGTCGTGCCAGCGGCTGCAGTGGCGTGCTAGTTCCACCAGTTCCTGCGCGCCCTTCTGCGGCCCGATGGCGCCGGGCAGCGCGATCCGCAGGCCGCCGCCGGCGCGGCGCGGCGTGGGCGCCACGGGGCGCAGGTCGCGCGGCGCGAAATGCGGCCGCACGGTGACCGACAGGCCCGGGAACAGCGTGCGATACCGCGTGGCCGTGTCGTCCGAAGGGGCGATCACCTGCGCCGCCTCGCGCAGCAATCCCTCCCACTTGCCGCGCCACGTCTCTCCCTGCGCGGCATAGGCGATCAGGCTCGGATGCACCTGCGGATGGATCGGGCCGTGGCGCACGCATTGCGCGCATTTCGCCGCCGGCGGCATGCCGCAATAGCGCGCGCCGGAATCCAGCAGCGTCACCTTCGGGCAGGCGTAGAAGAAGTCGTGCAGCGTCACGGCATAGGGAATGCCGCTCGCCCGCACGAACGCGGCGACGCCGTCGGGCAGGTCGATCATGTGCTGCACGTGCAGGAAGCGCGGGGCAAGGTCGAGGATGTCGGCGAGCATCGCCTCGTCCGGCGCGCCGGCCGGATAGCGCAGCGACTCCTCGGTGCCGGGCCGGTGCAGCGCCAGCCGCTTCACGCCGTCGCCCTCACCCTGCTGCGACAGCGCCAGCACCAGCCAGCCCTCCTCGGCCAGCCGCGCCATCATGTCGGTGCTGTGGCGCGCCGCGCCGCCGTCGAGCGCCAGCGTGACGAACACGCAGCGCCGGTCGTAGCGGCGCCATACCGCCTTCTGCACGTTGTTACGCAGGTCATGCAGCGGGTCGCTGCGCAGGAAATCGGCGACCGCGCTGGCATAGAACGGGTAGCGCGTCTCCACGGCGCGCAGGTTGGCGGCAAGCTGGGCGTCGCGCTCGGCCGACAGGCCGAAGGACACCACGCCCGCATGGTGCACATAGATGTCGGCAGCACAGACATTGCGCCAGCCGCGCAGCAGTGCGCGGAGCGAGAAGTCGTTCTCCTCCCCGTAGCCTTTGCCGAACGTCGCCTCATCGAACGGGCCGAGATCGTCGAGTGCGGCGCGCTTGATGAACATGCAGAACCCGTGCGCGGTCGGGATGTCGCGCACCGCGCCGGCATTCTCGCGCGCGCAGATCGCATCGATCTGCACCGGGTCGAGGTCCCACGGATCGGCCGGGTCCCCCGGCGGGGCGGGCAGGCTGTACGCCGTCGCGTTGTTCGACAGCGGCGTCACCGTCGCGATCGCCGGATCGCTGTAGGCGGCGCGGTACAGCCGGTCCAGCAGGCCGGGCGGCGCCAGCGTGTCGGCGTTCAGCAGCAGCACGTCGGCCCCGCGGGAATGCGCCATGCCGCGATTGGCGCTGGCGACGAAGCCGCGATTGGTCTCGTTGCGCAGCAGCACGATCCGCCGCTCGGCGGCAAGCCGCTCCAGTGCCTGCGACAGGTCCGGTTCGGGCGAACAATCGTCGATCACCACGACGCGGTGGCGCACGCGGTTGCCGCCGTCGAGCAGGCTTTGCAGGCAGGCGAGGGTCTCGGCCCGGCCGCGATAGGCCGGTACGACCACGTCGATCTCCGGCGCCTCGGGCCGTGTCAGGAATTGCGTGCCGGACAGCGCCAGCGCCTCGCCCCGCGGCGCGTCGGCGAAGCCACGCAGCAGGTCGGGCAGCAGCGCCGCGCCGAACAGCCGCGCGGCGGGCGCGCGGCCCAGCCCGCGCAGTGCCGCCGCGGCGGTGGCGATCGCGGACGGCAGCGTCACACCGCGCAGGATCGGGCCGAACGGCTGATGCACCGTGCCGTCGATGGTGATGGTGATGATCTCCGGCAGCGCCCCGGCGCGCGGCGGCAGCGGCAGCGCGAAGCCGACGCGCGTGATGCCGCCCAGCAGGTCCGCCAGATACGGACGCTCCACCGTGTTGTGCAGCCACCGCCGCGCGTCGCCGCAGGCCACTTCCAGGGTCAGCGGCGAGTCCGGGCGCAGCATGTCGCAAACCCAGCCGCGCAGCCAGGAATCGTCCACCTGCTCGATGCCGCCGCGATAGTCGGACCGGAACGGCAGATCGAGCGCCGGCAGCCCCGGCTCGGCCCAGTCCAGGCGCAGCACGTGCGGGCTGGCGTCGAACGCGGCCGGGGGACACTCCACCTCCAGCCCGCCGGGCGCGACCCGCCAGTGCTGCGGCGCTAGCGGGCTGGCATCGAAGGCGACCGCCGCGACCGCGGTTTCCGGCGCCAGCGTGACCAGCGCCGTGGTGCCGCGGAATCCCAGCGTCACCCGGGGCAGGGACGGGGCCGCAAGCGGCGCGGCTTTTCGGCCGGTCCCGCCGCCAGGGCGGGTCTTGAGCGGCTGCAGGCGCGACATCGCTACGTTTCCAGGCGCTGGGCGAGACCGTATCCTATCAGCCCCGATCACGGATTGCCTATTCGTGAACACCGCCGGCCCGTGTGAAATACCGGACGGCCCCGCCGCAGGACCGGAGGAACCCAAGATGGACCCGCTTGCCCGCCGCACCCTTGGCCGCACCGACGTGCAGCTCACCCAGCTCGGCTTCGGCAGTGCCGGGCTGGGCGACCTCTACACCGTGCTGCCGGAGGCGGAGGCGGCGGCCACCGTCGCCGCCGCCTGGGACGCCGGCATCCGCTATTTCGACACGGCCCCCTGGTATGGCCGCGGCCAGGCGGAGCATCGCGTCGGCCGCGCCCTGCACGCGCAGCCGCGGGCGGAGTTCGTGCTCTCCACCAAGGTCGGCCGCACCCTGCATCCGGTCCACCGCGCCGAGGCGTTCGCCCGCGGCATGTGGGCGGGCGGCCTGCCGTTCCAGGAGCGGTTCGACTACAGCTATGACGGGGTGATGCGCAGCTTCGAAGACAGCCTGCAGCGCCTCGGCCTGCCGCGGATCGACCTGCTGCTGATCCACGATCTCGACCTGCAGTACCATGCCCGCATGGAGCGGGTGGCGGCGCTGCTCGGCGAGCTTTATACCGGCGGCTGGCGGGCACTGAGTGAGCTGAAGCAGGCGGGGCTGATCCGCGGCATCGGCGCCGGCATCAACGAACTGGGCATGATGCCGCGCTTCCTCGACCTGATCGACCTCGACTTCTTCCTGGTCGCCCTGCCCTACACCTTGCTGGAGCAGGGCGTGCTCGACGCGGAATTCCCGCGCTGTGCCGCGGCGGGCGTGGGCATCGTCATCGGCGGGGTGTTCGCCTCCGGCATCCTGGCGACCGGCGCCGTTGCCGGGGCCAAGCACAACTACGCCGACGCGACCCCCGAGGCCCTGGCCAAGGTGGCGCGGATGGAGGCGGTGTGCCGCCGCCACGGCGTGCCGCTGCCGGCCGCCGCCCTGCAATTCCCGCTCGGTCACCCGCTGGTCGCCTCGGTCATCCCGGGCGCCATCGCGCCGCAGCACGTCACCCGCAACGTCGCCGCCTTCCGCCACGACATTCCCGCCGATCTGTGGGCCGAACTGAAGCAGGAAGGGCTGCTGCGCGCCGACGCGCCGACGCCCGGCTGACCCGCGGCGGCGGCGGCGGGGAACACCCCGCCGGCCGGGCGCGTTCGGCCTCTGTCGATCCCTTGCGACAGGAGCGCGCGATGTCCGAAGCGAACGCAGAAAAGCCCGGCCCGGCGATCGCGCCGGAGATCGCCGAGGTACAGGGCGTATTCGCCAGCAATGCCGCCCTTGAAGACGCGGTGGCGCGGCTGACGCAGGCGGGCTTCGACCACGCCGATCTCAGTCTGCCGATGGCAAGCCCTGCGGCCTCGCAGGCAACGCCGGAGCAGGGCGCGGAAACCGTGACGACGGACACGGATCTGCGGCAGGCGCGCACGCTCGGCACCAGCATGGCAGGGACGGTCGGCATGGCGGCGGCGGCGGGGCTGACGGTCGCCACCGGCGGCGCGTTGGCGGCGGCCGCGGCGGCGGGCGTGGTGGGCGCACTGGGGGCCGGCGCGCTGGCCGGGGCGGCGGGGAATGCCGCCGGCGAACAGGAGCACGCGGCGAGGGATGCCGCCGCGCGGGCCGGCACCCTGGTTCTCGCGGTCCGCATCACCGGGCCGGAACGTCAGGTGCGGGCGGAGCAGGCGATGCAGGCAGCGGGCGCAACGAAGGTCGCGGCGGTCACGCGGACCACCGCGGCGATCGATTCCGCCCGCTGGACCGGCTGAAGGTCAGGCCATCTTCAGGTTGGCGGCCGCGGCCTTGCCGCGCTCCATGACCACGTCGTAGCTGACCTTCTGGCCGTCATTGAGGCCCTTCAGCCCCGCCGCCTGCACGGCGGTGATGTGGACGAACACGTCCTTGCCGCCGTCCTGCGGCATGATGAAGCCGAAGCCCTTGGTGGCGTTGAACCACTTGACCGTGCCGATTGCCATGAGTTGCTGCTCCGAATGAAGGCGCGGGGTGACCGCGCCGGAGGGACCGGGTGGGCACGCGGCAAAGACGCCGGCGCCGGCGCGGTGGTGTCTTCACGCAACAACGCCAGCGGGGATACCGCTGGCGCTTCCGTGCAGACTACCTGCCGTGGCCGGACGCTTTTGCCTGCGCGGCGCCCGGCCATCGCCGGATCGTCGGATCAGGCGAGTTTCAGATTGGTCGCGGCGGCCTTGCCGCGCTCCATCGCGACATCATAGCTGACCTTCTGGCCCTCATTGAGGCCGCGCAGGCCGGCAGCCTGGACCGCGGTGATGTGGACGAACACATCCTTGCCGCCGTCCTGCGGCATGATGAAGCCGAAGCCCTTCGTGGTGTTGAACCACTTCACAGTTCCAATAGCCATGATCGTATCGCTCTCCGTCGTGGGGCCGAGGCACCTTGCCGCGGCACAGTGGACAACCGGGCTTTGGACGTCTTGAAGGCACCCGAGGACGGAGCGCAGCAAGCCTAGCCAAAAGGCGATTGCGTGATTAGTTGGGCAGAAAGTTGCAGCGGTGTCAATCCA
>JAKAZX010000090.1 GCA_021826485.1 Pseudomonadota bacterium
TCCTGGTGCCGCTGTTCGGCGTGCTGGCCGGCGGGCTGCTGCTGGGCGAAACGCTCTCGTTCGGCCTGCTGGCCGGGCTGCTGGCGATCTGCGCGGGGCTGCGGCTGATCAACCGCCCCGCGCCCGCCGCCGCATGATCCGCGGCACCCGGCCGGTCAGGGCGACAGGTTCGGCACCATCGAGCCGACACCGCCGCGCACCGAATCGCGCCCGTCCGGCAGTGCCCCGTCCGGTGGCCAGTTCGCCGAGGGCGTGGCGCTGAACGGTGAGGAATTCACCGGGCCGGCGACCGACAGCCCGATGCCGGGCGGGGATACCACGAACGGCATGGAGGTCGGCGTGCCGCCGTAGCGCAGCTCGGTGTCCGGATAGGTCATGGCATCGGGCACCGGTGCCTCCGTGGTCAGCGGCGGCCCGGCGGAGGCGAGGCGCGGCGCCTCGTGGATGGTCTGCGCCGCGGCGGCGGCGGGCAGCAGGGGCAGCAAGGCGAACAGCAACGAACGGCGCATGTCACCCTCTCGGAACGGTCAAGCCTGCTACTGTAACATGGGAGGCGGCCGCGCCGTTGCATCCCCGGTCCCGCATCCGCGAGTCGTGAAATCAGCGCAACAGCAGCGCCAGCAGCGCATCCAGCCGCTTGCGCCCCTCCGCCGCGGCGCGCAGCCCCTGCGCGTCGCGGTGCAGGTAGCCGGCCGCGATCGCGCGGGCGAGCGTATCGGGATCGAGCGCGTCGGCGAGCGTGCGGCCGGTGCGGGCGGCGAAGGCGGCGTCCGTCACGCCCTCGGTCAGCCGCAGGCCCATCAGCAGCATCTCGCGCCCCTGCGCGTCGGCGTCGATCGGCGTTTCCTCCGCAGTGCCGTGGCCGTCGCGCGCGACCTGGGCGGCCCAGGCCTCCGGCGCGCGGCGGCGGACGGTGGCGCAAAGGCGGCCGTCGAGCGTCAGCCGGCCATGCGCGCCCGGCCCGATGCCGGCATAGTCGGCATAGCGCCAGTAGGCGAGGTTGTGCCGGCTCTCCCCGCCCGGGCGGGCGTAGTTGGACACTTCGTAGGCCAGCAGGCCGAATCGCGCCGCCTCCTCCGCCGTCGCGTCGTACAGGGCGGCGGCATCGTCGTCCTCGGGCAGCCGGAGTTCGCCGCGCGCGTGCAGGGCGGCGTAGCGCGTGCCCGGCTCGATGGTGAGTTGATAGAGCGAGAGGTGGTCGGCGGCGAGGTCCAGCGCCTGCCGCAGCTCCGCCCGCCAGGCCGGCAGCGTCTGGCCCGGCCGGGCGTAGATCAGGTCGAAGGAGGTGCGCGGGAAGCTGCGCTGCGCCAGCGCCAGCGCCGCCCGCGCCTCGGCCGCGGAATGCTGCCGGCCGAGCCCGGCGAGTGCCGCATCCTCCAGGCTCTGCACGCCAAGCGAGACGCGGTTGACGCCGGCATCGCGGAACGCGGCGAGGCGGCCGGCCTCCACGCTGGTCGGGTTCGCCTCCAGCGTGATCTCCAGGTCGGGCAACGGCGCGAACAGGCGGCGCGCATCCGCGATCAGCGCCGCCACCGTCGCCGGCGCCATCAGGCTCGGCGTGCCGCCGCCGAAGAAGATCGAGCCGAGCGGCCGGCGGCCGAGCCGCGCCGCCTCCCACGCCAGTTCCTGCCGCAGCGCGGCGGCGAAGCCCGCCTGGTCGATGCGCTCGCGCACATGGCTGTTGAAGTCGCAATACGGGCACTTGGCGAGGCAAAACGGCCAGTGGATATAGAGCGCGAGGGGCTGCATCGGCCCGACATAGGGGGAGGCGGGCATGGCGGCCATAGGCTCCGTCGATCGGGTGCGCGCGGCGCTGCTGGCCGCCGGCCATCCGGACACCATCACGGAGTTCCCGGCGACCACCCGGACCGCCGCCGACGCGGCGGCGGCGATCGGCTGCACGGTGGCGCAGATCGCCAAATCGGTCGTGTTCCGCGCCGGCGATCAGGCGGCGCTGGTCATCGCCTCCGGTGTCAACCGCGTCGATGCGGCCAAGGTGGCGGCGGTGCTCGGGGTCGCGCTGAAGCGGGCGGACGGGGAATGGGTGCGCGCGCGCACCGGCTTCGCCATCGGCGGGGTCGCGCCGCTCGGCCATATCGCGCCGCCGCTGCTGGTGTTCGACCGCGACCTGCTGGCGCTGCACCCGATCTGGGCCGCCGCCGGCACGCCGCACCACGTGTTCAGCACCGAGGCGGCAACACTGGTTCGCATCACCGGCGCCCCGGTGGCGGAGGTGCGGGAGGGATGAGCGTTCCCGACCCCACCGCCGCCGCCCTGCGCCGCGTCGTCATCGTCTATGAGACGGAGGCGGCGGCGGCGCTGCGGCTGCGCGCGCACGGCCACCCGCCCGCGATCGCGCAGGAAATCGCCGTCTATCTGGCGCAGGCGACCGACCTGCCGGCGCACATGCCGGCGATCACCGAAGCGCTGGCCGCCGAGGGGATCGCCGTGCGCTTCGCCGAACTCGACGAACTGCCCGGCCTGGTGCCGGAGCTTGCCGAGGCGGCGGAGGAGACGCTGCTGTGGAACGTCACCGACGGCACGCGGTACTATCGCGGGGCCGCGGTGCCGGCGCTGGCGCGGCTGCTCGACCTGCGGCAGTTCGGTGCGCCGGCGCCGGCGCAGCATCTCTGCCAGGACAAGTTCGCCACCCTGGCGCTGGCGCAGGCGGCCGGCCTGGTCTGCCCGCCGACGCGGCTGATGCAGGGCGGGCGCGTGCTCGCCACCCTCGGCGGTGCGCTGGGGGAGGGGCCGTTCTTCGTCAAGCCGAACATGCTCGGCGCCAAGCTCGGCATCTTCGCCGACAGCCGCTGCGCGACGCTGGCCGAGGCTGGCGCCGCTTCGGCGCGGATCGCAGACCGCTACGCCGACCGCGCGCTGGTGCAGCCCTATCTGGAGGGCAGCGACATCCGCGTGAGCTTCCTCGACACCGGCGGGGCGTTCCGCCGCCAGCTCGGCATCTTCCGGCTCGCCAGCGATCCGGCCGGGGAGACCGGCGGCGCGTTCATGACCATGCGCGACAACGACACGCTGTCCGGCGCGCGCGACACCGCGGGCGGGCGCGGCGGCTTCGGCGCCGAGCGGCCGGCTGCCTTCGTGCCGCGACTCGCCGACCTGCGCGCCGAGCCGCAGAGTGCGGCCGCCGTCGCGGCGATCGAGACGGCGGCAGAGCGGCTGGCCGAACTGCTCGACCTGTCCGGCATCTTCTCGATGGATTTCCGCCTGCGTCCGGACGGGCGGCCGGTGTTCCTGGAATTCGAGGTGTGCCCCGCCGTCACCATCTATGACTTCCAGACCTATCTGGCAGCGGTGCACGGCGCGGCGCTCGGCCCGGCGCTGGCGCGCGCGTTCCACCACGCCTTCGCGCGGCCGGACAGGCGCGGGGCGGCGTGATATTGCACGAATAAAAATCGTGAAATTCGGCAACCTCTTGCCGACGGGCGTGAAACGGCGCTAAGCCGGCCCCGCCGGACCAGGGAGGACAGGATCATGGCCAGCCCGCACCCCGAGACGCTCGCGCTGCATGCCGGGTGGCGGCGCGACGCGGCGACCCATGCCGTTGCCGTGCCGATCTACCAGACCACCAGCTACCAGTTCGACAGCACCGAGAACGCGGCGAACCTGTTCGCGCTCAAGGAACTCGGCAACATCTACACCCGCATCATGAACCCGACCGCCGATGTGCTGGAGCAGCGGCTGGCGGCGATGGAGGGCGGGGTGGCGGCGCTGGCGCTCGCCTCCGGCCAGGCGGCGAGCGCCTTCTCGGTGCAGAACCTTGCGCGCGTCGGCGACAATTTCGTCGCCTCCACCGATCTCTACGGCGGCACCTGGAACCTGTTCGCCAACACGCTGCGCGACCAGGGGATCGAGGCGCGCTTCGTCGATCCGTCCGATCCGGAGGCGTTCGCCCGCGCCACCGACGACCGCACCCGCGCCTATTATGCGGAGACGCTGCCGAATCCGAAGCTGCGCCCGTTCCCGATCGCCGAGGTCGCCGCGATCGGCCGCGCCCGCGGCATCCCGCTGATCATGGACAATACCGCCGCACCGCTGATCGTGCGGCCGTTCGATCACGGCGCGGCGGTGGTGATGTATTCGCTCACCAAATATCTCGGCGGCCACGGCAACTCGATCGGCGGCATCATCATCGATGGCGGCAATTTCGACTGGGAGGCGCATCCGTCCCGCCAGCCGCTGCTGAACACGCCCGATCCCAGCTATCAAGGCGCCATCTGGTCGCAGGCGGTGAAGCCGCTCGGCCCGATCGCCTACATCATCCGCGCGCGCGTCGTGCTGCTGCGCGATCTCGGCGCCGCGATCAGCCCGTTCAACGCCTTCCTGATCCTGCAAGGCGTCGAGACGGTGGCGCTGCGCATGAAGGCGCATTGCGAGAATGCGCTGGCGGTCGCGAAATTCCTGCAATCGCGGCGGGAGGTGACGCGGGTGATCCATCCCTCCACGCTCACCGGGCGGGACGCCGAATGGACGGCGAAATATCTGCCGCGCGGCCAGGGCGGGCTGCTCGGGTTCGAACTGGCGGGCGGCGCCGCGGCCGGGCGGCGCTTCATCGATTCGCTGAAGCTGCTGTACCACGTTGCCAATATCGGCGATGCCCGCAGCCTCGCGATCCATCCCGCCAGCACCACGCACTCGCAACTGACCGAGGCGGAACAGGCCGCCACCGGCGTCTCCCCCGGCTATGTGCGGCTGTCCATCGGCATCGAGCACATCGACGACATCCTTGCCGATCTGGCGCAGGCGCTGGACGCCGCGGGGAACTGAGCGGCGGTCGGGCGCTGCGGGAAGTTGCTTCGGGGAACTGCGGAATTTCGCGGCGCTGGCGCCGCCCCACCTCACCCTGACCCTCTCCGCCCCAGCGGGGCGGAGAGGGGATGGGGTTGCGCCTTCTGCACCCAAGCGGACGGAGACGGATTGGATTTGCTCTCCCTCTCCACCCCTGGGGGTGGAGAGGGTTGGGGTGAGGCGGGGGGACGGGCGCTGCGGGAAGTTGCCGTGGAGAACTGCGACGTTTCGCGGCGCTGGCGCCGCCCCACCTCGCCCTGACCCTCTCCGCCCCAAGGGGGCGGAGAGGGAATGAGGTCGGCGCGTCGGTTTCCTTCGCCGCCCCTGAGCAGCGAAGCCGACGCCGCTACGCCGCCTTTGCCTGCATGGCGATGCGGTTGAGGCTGCTGACGATGTCGCGTGCCAGCTTCATCCGCTCCAGCACCGTCATCTCACGCACGATGGCAAGCTTGTGGTCGGGCCGCAGGCGGATCAGGCCGCCCTTGCTGGCCAGCCATGCCACCAGCCCGGACGGGTTGCGGAACGCGTTGCCGCGGAAGGTCAGCACCATTCCCTTCGGCCCGGCCTCCACCTTTTCCACGCCCGCCTCGCGGCACATGCGCTTCAGCGTCACCACGGCGAGCAGGTTCTCCACCTCCTCGGGCAGCTTGCCGAAGCGGTCCACCAGTTCCGCCGCCATCGCCTCCGTCTCCGCGTCCGACGAAAGCGCGCCGATGCGGCGATACAGGCCGAGCCGCACCGGCAGGTCGCGGACGTATTCCTCCGGGATCAGCACCGGCAGGCCGAGCGCGATGTTGGGCGTCCAGTCGCGTTCCTCCGCCCGCTTGCGTCCGCGCTCGGCGCGCAGCTCGGCAACCGCGTCCTCCAGCATCTGCTGATACAGCTCGATGCCGACTTCGCGAATATGGCCGGACTGCTCGTCGCCCAGCAGATTGCCGGCGCCGCGGATGTCCAGATCGTGGGAGGCGAGGGTGAACCCGGCGCCGAGCGCGTCCAGCGTCTGCATCACGGTCAGCCGCTTTTCCGCCGCCACCGAAAGGCGGTGCGTCGGCGGCCAGGTGAGATAGGCGTAGCCGCGCTGCTTGCCGCGTCCGACGCGCCCGCGCAACTGGTACAACTGGCCGAGGCCGAACATGTCGGCGCGATGGATCAGCAGCGTGTTCACCGCCGGCATGTCCAGGCCGCTTTCGACGATGTTGGTGGACAGCAGGATGTCGTAGCGGCCATCCCCGAACTCCGTCATCACGCGTTCGAGTTCGGTGGGCGCAAGCCGCCCGTGCGCCTGGGCGATGCGCGCGTCGGGCACGATTTCGGCCAGCCGCTCCGCCATGCGGCCCAGGTCCTCGATGCGCGGCACCACGCAGAACACCTGCCCGCCGCGGAACCGCTCCCGCTGCAACGCCTCACGGATCACCAGCCCGTCGAACGGCATGATGAAGGTGCGCACCGCCAGCCGGTCGACCGGCGGGGTGGCGATCACGCTCATTTCCCGCACGCCGGTCAGCGCCAGTTGCAGGGTGCGCGGGATCGGCGTCGCGGTCAGCGTCAGCACGTGCACGTCGGCGCGCAGCGCCTTCAGCTTCTCCTTGTGGGCGACGCCGAAATGCTGCTCCTCGTCGATCACCAGCAGGCCGAGATTGGCAAAGCTGACGCCCTTGGCCAGCAGCGCGTGCGTGCCGATGACGATCTGCACGTCGCCGTCGGCGAGGCCGCGCCGCACCTCGATCGCCTCCTTGGCGGTGACCATGCGCGAAAGCTGCGCGACCTTCACCGGCAGGCCGGCGAAGCGGGCGGAGAAGGTGCGGAAATGCTGGCGCGCCAGCAGCGTCGTTGGCACCACGACGGCCACCTGCGACCCCGCCATCGCGGCGACGAAGGCGGCGCGCAGCGCCACCTCGGTCTTGCCGAAGCCGACATCGCCGCAGACCAGCCGGTCCATCGGCCGGCCGCTGGCCATGTCCTCCAGCACGTCGGCGATGGCGCGCGATTGGTCCTCCGTCTCGGCATGGGGGAAGCGGGCGCAGAACTCGTCCCAACTGCCCTCGGGCGGCGCCATGATCTCGGCATCGCGCAGGCGGCGTTCGGCGGCGGTGCGGATCAGCGCGCTGGCAATGTCGCGGATGCGCTGGCGCGCGCGTGCCTTGCGCGTCTGCCAGCTCGCCCCGCCCAGCTTGTCCAGCGCGACGCCGGCACCTTCGCTGCCGAAGCGCGACAGCATCTCGATGTTCTCGACCGGCAGGAACAGCTTGTCGTCGCCGTCGTACAGGATGCGCAGGCAGTCATGCGGCGCGTCGTTGACGGTCAGTGTCACCAGCCCGTCATAGCGGCCGATGCCGTGGTCCTGGTGGACCACCAGATCGCCCTCGGCGATCTCGGTCGCCTCGGCGATGAACTGGTCGGCGCGCTTGCGCTTGCGCGGCGGGCGGCTGATGCGCTCGCCCAGCAGGTCCTGTTCCGACAGGCAGGCGACGCGGCCGAGATCGGGGTCGTCGGCGACGAAGCCGCGTTCCAGCCCCAGCGTCACCAGCGCGGCGGTGCCGGGCGCGGTCGCCCGCGCGGCGGCCCAGTCCTCCGCCGTTTCGGCGCGGAAGCCGTGTTCGCGCAGCAGGTTGCCCAGCCGGTCGCGGGAGCCGCGGGTCCAGGCGGCGACCATCAGCCGCCGCTGCTCCCCCTCCCACCGGTCGGCGAGCGTGCGCAACTGGGCGAAGGCGTTGCCGCCGCTGCCGCTGGCCTGCGCCAGGATCGGCGCCGGCCGGCCGCCGCCATCGACGCCGGTGCCGCCGTCCGGCCGGGCGAACGGGGCGAAGCTGAAGGACGGGCCGGCAGCCAGCAAGGCATCCCATCCGGCGCGGTCCAGATACAGCCGGTCCGGCGGCAGCGGGCGGTATGGCGCCTCGCCGTCGCGCGGCACCATGCGGCGGGCGGCGTAGTGGTCGGCGATCATCTCCAGCCGCGCCGCCAGCACCTCCTCCGCCTGATGGTCGAGGCTGACGGAGGCGCCGGGCAGATAGTCCAGCAGCGTCTCCATGCCGTCATGGAACAGCGGCACGAAATGTTCGAGCCCGCTGGTGCGCCGGCCGTCCGACACCGCCAGGTAGTGCGGGTCCTGGTCGGCGCCCTGGCCGAACAGCTCCCGCCAGGCGGTGCGGAAGCGGGTGATCGAGTCCGCCGACAGCACCACCTCGCTGACCGGCCGCAGCGTCAGCCGCGCCACTGCGGCACCGCTGCGCTGGGTGGCGGGGTCGAAGGCGCGCATGCTCTCGATCGTGTCGCCGAACAGGTCGAGCCGCACCGGCTCCCGCCGTCCGGCGGGGAAGATGTCGATGATGCCGCCGCGGATCGCGAATTCGCCCGGTTCCATCACCGTGCCGGCGCGGCCATAGCCGTTGGCTTCCAGGTAGCGCGCCAGTTGCTCCGGCGCCACGCTGCCGCCGGTGGCCAGGGCAAGGCTGGCGCCGCGGAACACCTCGCGCGGCGGCACACGCTGCACCAGCGCGTTCACCGTGGTCAGCACGAGGCGCGGTGCCGCCGCGGGTTCCAGCAGCCGCGCCAGCGTCGCCACCCGCTCACTGACCAGTTCCGGGTTGGGGGAGACGCGGTCGTAGGGCAGGCAGTCCCAGGCGGGAAAGCGCAGCCGCTCCGCGTGCGGGGCGAAGAAGGCCAGCGCCTCGGCCAGGCGCGCCATCCGCGCGTCGTCGCGCGCCACGTGCAGCAGCGGGCCGGCATGCTCGCGCAGGCGGCGGGCGAGCAGGACGGCGTCCCACCCCTCCGGCGCGCCCCAGACGGTGGAGATGCTCATGACCGGGCCGCCGCGTGCATGGCGCGTAGCAGCGCCGGGGCGTCTTCGGGCAGGGGCCGGCGGCCGGTCAGCCAGTCGGCCAGGTCGGGATCGGGCAGGTCCAGGATCGCCTCCAGCTCGGCGAGAGCATCATCGGGCAGCCGGTGGATATGGCGCGCGACGAAACCGCCGACCAGCAGGTCGGTTTCGTGCGTGCCGCGGTGGGTGGCGCGGAACAGCGCGCGTCGCCGGCGCGCGTCGCGCGGCGGATCAGGGGGGTCAGCCATCTGCGGTTGCCATATAGGCCGCGGTTTGGTCAGTGTCAGCCGTGTCCCCCGACCTGCTCGCCCCGCTGTTCGCCCCGCTGACCAGCCTGCGCGGCCTGGGGGAGGCGCGCGCGGCGCTGATCGCCCGCGCGACCGGCGGCGCGCGGGTCATCGACCTGCTGTTCCACCTGCCCGAGTCGTATGTGGACCGGCGCAGCCGCGCCGCGCTGCGCGACCTGCCGGCCGGCCGGGTGGTGACGGTGGCGGTGGAGGTGGTGCGGATCGAGCGACCGGCCAACGCCCGCCAACCGACCCGTGCGGTGGTGACCGACGGCACCGGCTTCGCCGAGATCGCCTTCTTCAAGGGCTTCCCGCATGCCCGGCTGCCGGTGGGCGCCCGCGTCGTGGTGTCGGGCAAGGCCGATGAGCGGCGCAGCTTCGTCCACCCGCCGCATATCGTGCCGCAGGACGCGGCGGCGCGGCTGCCGGCGGTCGAGCCGGTCTGGCCGCTGACCGCCGGGCTGCTGCCCTGGCACCTGCGCGGCCCCGTAGCGGTGGCGCTGGCCGGCATCCCCGACCTGCCGGAATGGCACGACCCGGCCCTGCTGCGGCGGGAGGGCTGGCCGGATTTCGCGGCTGCCCTGCGCGCGCTGCACGAGCCCAGCGAACCGCCCGGCGACGCGCCGCGCCGGCGGCTGGCCTATGACGAGCTGCTGGCCGGGCAGGTGGCGCTGGCGCTGGTGCGCCGGCGGGTGCGGGCGCGGCCGGGCCGCGCGCTCGCCGGCGACGGAAGGCTGCGGGATCGGGCGCTGGCCCGCTTCGGCAGCCCGCTGACACCCTCCCAGGTCTCGGCGCTGGCGGAGATCGACGCCGA
Source organism: Pseudomonadota bacterium (assembly GCA_021826485.1). Classification (GTDB taxonomy): domain Bacteria; phylum Pseudomonadota; class Alphaproteobacteria; order Acetobacterales; family Acetobacteraceae; genus JAFKFJ01. The sequence continues at coordinate 9,722 of JAKAZX010000090.1, forward strand.
TCTGGCGGCGCCGCGGCGGATGCTGCGGCTGTTGCAGGGCGATGTCGGCTCCGGCAAGACGCTGGTCGCGCTGCTCGCCATGCTGCGCGCGGTGGAGGCCGGCGCCCAGGCGGCGCTGCTGGCGCCGACCGAGGTGCTGGCCCAGCAGCATCTGCGCACGCTCGCGCGCCTCGCCCCGGTGCCGGTCGCGCTGCTGACCGGCAGCGTCAAGGGCCAGGCGCGCGAGCACGTGTTGCGCGGCCTGGCCGACGGGTCGCTGCCGCTGGTCGTCGGCACGCATGCGCTGTTCCAGGAAAAGGTGGCCTATCGCGACCTCGCCCTTGCGGTGATCGACGAGCAGCACCGGTTCGGCGTCGATCAGCGGCTGCTGATGGGCGGCAAGGGGGCGGCGAGCGACGTGCTGGTGATGACCGCGACGCCGATCCCGCGCACCCTGCTGCTGACGCAGTGGGGGGAGATGACGGTCAGCCGCCTGACCGGGAAGCCGGCGGGGCGGCAGCCCGTGCGCACGACGCTGCACGGCCTCGCGGCGCTGGAGGACGTGACGGCGGCGGTCGGCCGGGCGCTGGACGGCGGCGCCCGCGCCTACTGGGTGTGCCCGCTGGTGGCGGAAAGCGAGACCGCCGACCTGGCCGCCGCCGAGGCGCGGTTCGCGGCGCTGCGCGACCGCTTCGGCCAGGCGGTCGGCCTGGCCCACGGCCGGCAGGAGACGGCCGTGCGGGAGGCGGCGCTGGCCGATTTCGCCGCCGGCCGCACCCGCATCCTGGTCGCGACCACGGTGATCGAGGTCGGCGTGGACGTGCCGGAGGCGAGCGTCATGGTGATCGAGCACGCGGAACGCTTCGGCCTCGCCCAGTTGCACCAGTTGCGCGGCCGTGTCGGGCGCGGCCAGGCGGCCAGCTTCTGCCTGCTGCTGCATGAGGACGGGCTGAGCGAGACGGCGCGGCACCGGCTGTTGCTGCTGCGCGACACCGAGGACGGGTTCCGCATCGCCGACGAGGATTTCCGCCTCCGCGGCGGGGGCGACCTGCTCGGCACCCGGCAATCCGGCCTGCCGGGCTGGCGACTGGCCGATCCGGTGGAGCACGAGGGCCTGCTGCACATGGCCGCGCGCGACGCCGCCCTGCTGCTGGACCGCGACCCCGGCCTCGCCGGCGAACGCGGCCGGGCCGTGCGGGTGCTGCTGCGCCTGTTCGAGCGCGCGGCGGCGATGCGGACGTTGCAGGCCGGGTGATCGTCGGCATCCCCGCCGCCGCGCCGGCGTTGCCGACTGGCGGGGAGAAGGGAAGACGCCCATGTTCGGTTCCGTCCTGCGCGCGCTGGCCGAGCCGCTGCCGCTGCGCTTCCTGGCGCTGCGTTTCCTCGACCGGCGGCTGAACTTTCTCGATTACCGCTGGAAGCTCAATCTCGGCTCGCTGGACTATCCGCATTACGGCTACTGCCTGCTGAGCGCCGCGATGCTGGCGCGCAGGCTGGGCCATGCGCGGATTTCGGCGATCGAGTTCGGGGTCGGCGGCGGCAACGGGCTGGTGGCGCTGGAACGGCATGCGGCGCAGGTGCGGCGGCTGACCGGCGTGGAGGTGGCGGTGTTCGGCTTCGACAGCGGCACCGGCATGCCGCCGCCCGGCGACTACCGG
>JAKAZX010000091.1 GCA_021826485.1 Pseudomonadota bacterium
CGAGCTTCCGGCGCTGGTGGCGGCCGTCACGGACAGCGCCGGCGAGCATGTCGCGACGCACCGCACGTGGCTTGCCAGAGATGCCAGTGGCGTCTGGCGGAAGGCGCCGCTGCACGCACCGAAAATGAGCCTTGGCAGCGTCGCCGGTGGCGCAATCCGCATCTGGCGCGGCGCATCGCGCACACCGCTCGCGCGGGCCGCACCGGGCGAATTGCTGGCGCTGGCGGAGGGCATCGAAACCGCGCTGTCCGTTGCCGTTGCCTGCCCGCATCTGCGCGTGCTGGCGGCGGTCAGCCTCGGCAATCTGGCGCGCGTGGTGCTGCCGCCGGCGATCGGCACCATCATCATCTGCGCCGACAACGACGGCAGCGACGCCGCCCGCGCCGCGCTGGATCGCGCCGTGCAACGCCTGCTGGCCGAAGGGCGCCGCGTGCGGGTCGCGCGCGCGCCGACCGGCAAGGACATGAACGACACCCTGACCGCGGCGGAAACACCATGAGCAGCAGAAAGACCGGCAAGCCCGGCGTGCGTGCCGCGATCACTGCGGCGATGGAAGCCAAGCCCGAAGGAACCGCAGCGCCTAGCGCGGCGCCCGAGTTCATGGCCGGCGCGTTCGAGATGCGCAAGGATGGCCTCTATCGCAAGCCGAAGGACGGCAATGACGGGGCGATGTGGCTATGCAGCCCGTTCGTCATTGAGGCGGAAACGCGTGATCCGGAAAGCGCCAACTGGGGACTGCTCTTTTCCTGGCATGACCGCGACGGTAACCGGCACGAAGAACCGCTGTCCCGCGCGCTGTTCAACGGCGAGTGCGCGGAGGTGCGCGCACGCCTCGCCGCGGGCGGCCTGACCATGAACAGCACGCCGGCAGCCCGCCAGGCCTTCGCGCAATTCCTGAACATCTGCCGCTCGCCGCACCGCGCCGTCTGCGTCGGCCGCACCGGCTGGCACCAGCTTGGTCCTCATCGGGTCTTCGTGCTGCCCGAACAGGTCTTCGGAGCGCACGCCGAGCGCGTCATCCTGCAAGCGGAGGAACGCGCATCGAATCTCTACAGGTCCTCGGGCACACTCGATCAATGGCGATCGGAAGTCTCCCGCCTTTGCCTCGGCAACTCCCGGCTTCTGTTCGCGGCGTCCTGCGGCTTCGCCGCGCCGCTGCTGGGATTGCTCAATGAGGACGGCGGCGGATTCAACCTGCGCGGCGGATCGCGCATCGGCAAAAGCACTGCCCTGCGCGTTGCCGCGAGCGTCTGTGGCGGCGCACCCGGTCTCGGCGCAGCCGGCTACATCCGACAGTGGCGCACGACCGCGAACGGCATCGAGGCGGTCGCCGATGCGCATTCCGACACGCTGCTACCGCTCGACGAGCTGGGACAGGTGGACGCGCGCGAGGCATCGGACATCGCCTATACCCTCGCCAATGAACAAGGGAAGTTTCGGGCGACGCGCAGCGGATCAGGACGGCCAGCGCGCCGCTTCCGCGTGCTGTTTCTCTCGACCGGTGAGATTGGCCTTGCCGACAAGAACGCGGAGGCCAACCGTCCGACCAAAGCCGGCCAGCAGGTGCGCGTTGCCGATATCCCGGCGGATGCCGGCGCCGGGCTTGGGCTGTTCGAGGACCTGCATGAAGAAGTCAACGCCGATGGCTTCGCTCGCGAGCTGCGCCGCGTCACTGCCCTGCGCTATGGCACCGCGCTGCCGGCGTTCCTGAGCGCGCTGGACATGGTGCTTCGGAAGAACCCCGATGCCTGCATTGACGGGCTGCGGGAACGTGTCGGCACGCTGCTCCGCGAATGGTTGCTTGGTGTGCCGCAGGCGGGCGGCCAGGTGCGCAGCGTCGGCTACCGCTTCGCCCTGGTCGGCATCGCCGGGGAACTGGCGGCCGAATGGCTTGTCACCGAATGGCCACCCGGCGCCGCGGCGGCTGCGGCCGGAGTATGCTTCCGCGCATGGCTCGCCGAGCGCGGCACGCCCGGCGCCGCCGAGGATGCGCAGGCGGTGCGGCAGCTTCGTGCATTCGTCGCGCGCCACGGTAGCGCGCGGTTTGAAGTCTGGGCCGACTCTGTGCAGGCGTTGCCGGGCGAGCCGAGCGATCCGGCACATCCCCCGGCCGAGCGGTTCCGCACGCAGAACCGCGCCGGCTGGCGCCGCTGGCAGATGCTTGAGGACAGCCGGCATGGCTGGGTCTACTTCCTGACACCGGACGGCATGAACGAAGCACTGGCCGGCCTCGCCTTTCGAGAAAGCGTGCAGACGCTCGCCGAGCTGGGCATCGTGCTGCCCTCGCGCGCCGCAGCCGACGCGCGCGTCGGCCGCGTTGCCGGTCGGCACCGCGTGCCGGGGCAGGGCCAGGTCCGCCTCTACGAACTCGCCCCGTCGCTGCTCGGCACGGAGGATGGCACCGACTGATCCCCCCGGGGAGGGGAGTTCCCGCCGGGGTGGGAGCGGCGACAGCGGACTATATTCCGCGCGCTGTTATGCACATCCAGTCGGCAATCGCAACATATTCTCCCGAGTTGCAGGCGGGCCGGTCAAGAGCAGTGCACAAGCAAATATTGTGCCAGCTAATCCGACGCCGGCAGGGATCGTCCGGGATGCGGACGCTAGCCATGCGTTTCATGCATGAAACCGCAGGCGCATTTTGACCCTCCCGAGACCCTCCGAAAATCATTGACCGACGACATCAGGGGCCGAAAACCATGCACGAAGCATGAACATGGACGGTGGCTGAGACCACAAGACCACAGGTGTTTGGCCTAGTGGTCTCAGCATGAATTCGAAAAGACGCAGTGTTCATCAGCATCTTTTCTGCCTGAGACCACTGAGACCACTGAGACCACTGCTTTTCGGAAGCAGGGGAAGCGAAGCGGCTGGGCAACCTCGTCAGAGGCATGCGGAAGGTGCATGGATCGAACGCTTGGGAAGGCCGGCGAAATCGGCTGCCGGCCTGCGGCCACCCGGGGCGGTCAAAAGTCTGGCGACCCGGCCCAGGGACCGTTCCGCGCACAAACGCACGCCATCGCGAAATTGGAAAGGAATATTTTTTGGCCAATCCCGACTGGGGTCCTAGCTTCGGGAGGGCGGGAGGGCCGCATCGAAGGGCGGAGGACCCCGCCGCGATCACCCGCGCCGAGCGGTTGAGGGCCAGCCGCGCTTCGTTGAGGGGCGATCTTGACCGAATGAGTCCGCGGCGAGTCCGCAGCTCGGGCGAGTGAGCAAGCGGGAGGGCCATGATTCGGCAAAGATCAAGGCGGGAATTGGTGGGCGCACAAGGACTCGAACCTTGGACCCGCTGATTAAGAGTCAGCTGCTCTACCAACTGAGCTATGCGCCCGCACCGCGGCGGCTCATACCAACCGGCGGGCGGGATGTGAACCCCCCAGGGTGACGGGCCGGGCACCTTGCGCGCGGCGCAACCCCGTGCTTCGGTCGGCGCATGGGCGGGCGGATCGCGCGACCGGAACGGCAGCTTGGGGGGTATCTGTGGCCTACGCGCTGCAGCAACTGATCAACGGCGTCACGCTCGGCATGATCTACGGGCTGATCGCCGTCGGCTACACGATGGTCTACGGCATCATCGGCATGATCAACTTCGCCCACGGCGACGTGTTCATGGTGGGCGCGTTCCTGACGCTGATCGGCCTCGTGCTGCTGGCCGGGTTCGGCATCACCAGCGTGCCGATCGCGCTGGCGCTGGCGTTCATCGCCGCCGCCGCGCTCTCTGCAATCTATGGCTGGACGATCGAGCGGGTGGCCTACCGGCCGCTGCGCGGGTCGTTCCGGCTGGCGCCGCTGATCAGCGCGATCGGCATGTCGATCGTGCTGCAGAACTTCGTCCAGGTCTCCCAGGGCGCGCGCGACTACAATATCGAGCCGCTGATCCCCGGCAGCATCACGGTGATGACGCAGGGCGGCTTCGCGGTCGAACTGTCCTGGATGCAGGTGCTGATCACGGTGGTCACGCTGGCGCTGCTGGCGGTGTTCACCTGGCTGGTCACGCGCACCCCGCTCGGCCGCGCCATGCGCGCCTGCGAGCAGGATCTGAAGATGGCGAGCCTGCTCGGCATCGACACCGACCGCACGATCAGCCTCACCTTCGTCATCGGGGCCGTGCTGGCGACCGCGGCGGGTATGTTGTTCCTGCTGTACTACGGCTCGATCAATTTCTATATCGGCTTCACCGCCGGCGTGAAGGCGTTCACCGCCGCGGTGCTGGGCGGCATCGGCAGCCTGCCGGGCGCGGTGCTCGGCGGGCTGGCCATCGGCCTGATCGAGAGCCTGTGGTCCGGCTATGCCAGCGTGCCGTACAAGAACGTCGCCGCGTTCTCGGTGCTGGCGATCGTGCTGATCTTCATGCCCTCCGGCCTGCTCGGCCGGGCGGATATCGAGAAGGTATGAGCGGGCGTCCGGCAGGCCCGGCGGCGGCGCTGCGCGATGCGGCGCTGTCGGCGCTGGTGGCGCTCGGCCTGTTCGCTGGGCTGATCGGGCTGCATCTGGTGCCCACCGATAACGGGCTGCGGCTGGTTGGCCGGCCCTGGGCGCTCGCGATCGTCGTGCTGGCGGTGTTCGTGGGCCGGCTGCTGCTGCTCACCTGGCAGCGGGTGCGGCCGTCCGGCGCGCCCGCCACGCGGCGGCTGGCGGAGGCGGTGACGCATGCCGGGCGCTATGTCGCGCCGGTATTCCTGCTGGCCGCGGTCGCGCTGCCGCTCTATGGCGGGCGCTATATGCTGGATACCGGCATCCTGGTGCTGACCTACGTGATGCTCGGCTGGGGGCTGACCATCGTGGTCGGCCTCGCCGGGCTGCTCGATCTCGGCTACGTCGCGTTCTATGCGGTCGGCGCCTATTCCTACGCGCTGCTGGCGACCAACTTCCATCTCGGCTTCTGGACGCTGCTGCCGGTCTCGGGGATTCTGGCCGCGCTGTGGGGCGTCATGCTCGGCTTCCCGGTGCTGCGGCTGCGCGGCGACTACCTCGCCATCGTCACGCTGGCGTTCGGGGAGATCATTCGCGTGGTGCTGATCAACTGGACCAGCCTGACCGGCGGGTCGAACGGCATCACCGACATCCCGCGCCCGACGCTGTTCGGGCTGAAGTTCAACGGCAGCGGCGATCCCGACACCTTCGCGACCTTCTTCCACCTGCCGTACAGCGTCACCCAGCGCTTCGTGTTCCTGTACTACGTCATCCTGGCGCTGGCGCTGCTGACCAACTGGGTCTCGCTGCGGCTGCGCCGCCTGCCGCTCGGCCGCGCCTGGGAAGCACTGCGGGAGGATGAGGTGGCGTGCCGCGCGCTCGGCATCAACGTCACCATCACCAAGCTGACGGCGTTCGGCATGGGCGCGATGTTCGGCGGCTTCGCGGGCGCGTTCTTCGCCACGCGCCAGGGCTTCATCAGCCCGGAGAGCTTCAACTTCATGGAAAGCGCGCTGGTGCTGTCGATCGTGGTGCTGGGCGGGCTGGGCAGCCAGCTCGGCGTCGCGCTGGCCGCCGTGGTGATGATCGGCGGGTCCGAGCTGTTCCGTGATTTCGACGAGTATCGCATGCTGATCTTCGGCCTCGCGCTGGTGGTGATGATGGTGCTGCGCCCGCGCGGGCTGGTGGCCGGGCGCACGCCCTCGATCGCGCTCGGCGCGCGGCGCGAGATCGCCGCCGAACTGGTCGCCCAGGGCCGTGGTTGAGGGCGCCGTGGCGGCACCTGCCCCGCTGCTGGAAGTGACGCATCTGCTGATGCGCTTCGGTGGCCTGACGGCGGTCAGCGACCTTGATTTCGTCGCCCGCACCGGGGAGATCACCGCCGTCATCGGCCCCAACGGCGCCGGCAAGACGACCGTGTTCAACTGCATCACCGGCTTCTACCGCCCGACCTCCGGCGCGCTGGCGCTGATGCACGCGGACGGCCACCGCTATGCGCTGGAACGGCTGCCGGGCCATCAGATCGCGCGCCGCGCCAAGGTCGCGCGCACGTTCCAGAACATCCGCCTGTTCGCCGGCATGACGGTGCTGGAGAACCTGATGGTGGCGCAGCACAACGCGCTGATGCCGTCGGTGGTGAACGGGCTGCTCGCCGTGTTCGGTCTCGGCGGGCATCGTGCGGCGGAGCGGGTGGCGCTCGACAAGGCGCGCGGCTGGCTCGACACGATCGGCCTGCTCGACCGCGCCGACGATCCGGCCGGCGCCCTGCCCTACGGCGCGCAGCGGCGGCTGGAGATCGCGCGCGCCATGTGCATCGACCCGGTGCTGCTCTGTCTCGATGAACCCGCCGCCGGCCTCAACCCGCGCGAGAGCGAGGAACTGTCCGAACTGCTCACGCGCATCCGCGCCGGCGGCTGTTCGATCCTGCTGATCGAGCACGACATGGGCGTGGTCATGCGCATCTCCGACCATATCGTGGTGCTGGACCACGGCAAGAAGATCAGCGACGGCACGCCCGCCGAGGTGCGCGCCGACCCGCGCGTGATCGCGGCCTATCTCGGCGAGGGCGACGAGGACGAGGAACCGGCGCCCCACGATGCGAGTGCCGCGGCATGACGGCGCTGCTGCGGCTCGAGGGGGTCACCGCCTTCTACGGCGCCATCCAGGCGCTCAAGGGCGTCGATCTCGACGTGAACGAGGGCGAGATCGTCACGCTGATCGGCGCCAACGGCGCCGGCAAGTCCACGCTGATGATGACCCTCTGCGGCACGCCGCGGGCGCGCGACGGCAGCATCCACTATGCCGGGGAGGACATCACCCGGCTGCCGACGCATGAGATCATGCGCCGCGGCCTCGCCCAGTCGCCGGAGGGGCGGCGCATCTTCCCGCGCATGACGGTGCACGAGAACCTGCTGATGGGCGCGCACGGCCGCGGCCAGGCCGATGTCGAGGCCGGGATGGCGCAGGTGGTGGCGCTGTTCCCGCGCCTGAAGGAGCGGCTGGAACAGCGCGGCGGCACCCTGTCGGGCGGCGAGCAGCAGATGCTGGCGATCGCCCGCGCGCTGATGAGCCGCCCGCGCCTGCTGCTGCTGGACGAGCCGAGCCTGGGGCTGGCGCCGCTGGTGGTGCGGCAGATCTTCGGCGCGATCCGCGAACTGAACCGCACCACCGGGCTGACCGTGCTGCTGGTGGAGCAGAACGCCTTCCAGGCGCTGCGGCTGGCGCATCGCGGCTACGTGCTGGTGAACGGCGCGATCACCATGGCCGGCGCCGGTGCCGACCTGCTGGCGCGCCCGGAAATCCGCGCCGCCTATCTGGAAGGCGGGCACTGAGGGCGGCGATGGCCGCCGCCCTGAGCCTCGATCGAGGGCCTCAGTCGGCCGCCAGCGCCATCGACCGGGCGGCCATCGTCTTCTTGACGTAATCCTCGACGTGGCCGGACACCGTGTCGGCGTGCTGCGCGAACACGTGGTCGGCGCCGGGCAGGATGCGGTAATCGACCTGCACGCCCTTCTGCGTGTTCAGCTTCTCGATCAGCTTCTTCACCGCCGGCTCGGGCACCAACTCGTCGGCGTCGCCGTGCAGCATCAGGCCGCCGCACGGGCAGGGGGCGAGGAAGCCGAAATCGTAGTGGTTGGCCGGCGGGGCGACGCTGATCCAGCCGGAAATCTCCGGCCGGCGCATCAGCAACTGCATGCCGATGAACGCGCCGAACGAATAGCCGGCGATCCACAGGCTGTTGGAGCTGGGATTGACCGCCTGCATCCAGTCGAGCGCCGCCGCGGCGTCGCCGATCTCGCCGATGCCGCCGTCATAGCGACCCTGGCTGCGCCCGACCCCGCGGAAGTTGAACCGCATCACGGAAAAGCCGAGCCGCTGGAACGACTGGTACATCGCATAGGAAATGCGGTTGTTCATCGTCCCGCCATGCAGCGGATGCGGATGCAGGATCAGCGCGAGCGGCGCCGCGCTTTCCTTCGAATGGTGGTAGCGGCCCTCCAGCCGGCCATCCGGCCCGGCGAACATCACTTCAGGCATGATATGGCGCAATCCGTTTGCTGCTGTGCCCGCGCCCCTCGGCGGACGGGCCGACCCACCCACGCGCGGCACCCGCTCCGCCGCGCCGACGCTGGCGCGGAAACTGCATGATCCCGATGAGACCGCCAGAGATAGGCCGCGTTCCCCTTTCCTGCCAGGGCCGCAGGGCAGGAGCGCGGAGTCTTGATGACGGCGCCCGGCGGGGCCGCGTTGCCGGCTCATGCTGCAGGAACGGTGCCCACCGTCCGGCCATCACCCCGCCCCCTCCTGCCTGCGCCCGGTCCTGCGATCTGCCCCGGCCCGTCCGCTCTCGGCAGCCCGGGGCGGGGCGGACTATAGGTCGCGGAGCCGGCAATCCATAGGAGAAAGATCGCGTCGGTTTCAGATTTTTCGCCCTCATGCACGCAAAAGTTGAATCGGAATTGCGATGATATATCTGGATGCCAATGCCACCGAGCCGGTCCGTCCCGCCGCCCTGGCCGCGGCGGCGGAGGCGATGGGCGCGGTCGGCAACCCGGCATCCGTCCACGCCGCCGGCCGGGCTGCGCGCCGCCGCCTGGAAGCGGCGCGGGAGGCAGTGGCCGCCTGCTTCGGCGCCACCGCGGCGGGCGTCGTGTTCACCTCCGGCGGGACCGAGGCGGATGCCTGGGCGGTCGCGGCCCTCGGGCGCGGCCGGCGGCTGATCGTGGGGGCGACCGAGCACGACGCGGTGCGGGCCGCCGCCCCGGAGGCCGCGATCCTGCCGGTGGATGCGCAGGGGGTGGCCGATCTGGCGGCGCTGCGGGGCCTGCTCGCCGCCGGGCCGCCCGCGCTGGTCTGCCTGATGCTGGCGAACAACGAGACCGGCACCCTCCAGCCGGTCGCCGAGGCGGCCCGCCTGTGCCGCGCCGCCGGCGCGCGCCTGCATGTGGACGCGGTGCAGGCGGCCGGGCGCATCCGGCTGGATTTCGCCGCGCTCGGGGCGGACAGCCTCGCGCTCTCCTCGCACAAGCTCGGCGGCCCGGCCGGCGCCGGCGCCCTGCTGCTCGGGCCGGACGCGGCGCAGATCGCCCCGCTGATCGCGGGCGGCGGGCAGGAGCGCGGGCGCCGCGGGGGCACCCCGCCGCTGCCCGCCATCGCCGGCTTCGCCGCGGCGGCGCAGGAGGCCGGCATGGCGGATGCGGCGCGCCTCGCCCCGCTGCGCGATGCCGTGGAGCAGGCGGCGGTGGCCTGCGGCGCGCTGGTGCTCGGCGCCGGCGCCCCGCGCCTGCCCAACACCACCTGCCTCGCCCTGCCCGGCGTGCGGGCGGAGACGCAGGTGATCGCGCTCGACCTGCTGGGCGTGCAGGTTTCCGCCGGGGCGGCGTGCAGTTCCGGCAAGGTGGCGCGCAGCCATGTGCTGGCGGCGATGGGCGCCGGCGACCTGGCCGGGGAGGCGATCCGCGTCTCCCTGCCCTGGACCGCGACCGCCGCCGACGTGGACGGGTTCGCCGAGGCATACCGGCAGGTCGCCGCACGCCTGTCCCGCGCTGCCGCCTGACCGCATGCCGCGCGGATGCCGCCGCGCCCCGACCGGACCGTTTACCTGGACCACCAAGCGACCACGCCTTGCGATCCCTGTCTGGTGGCGGGATTGCTGCCGGCGTTCAACGAAAATTTCGGCAATCCGCATTCATTTGAACGCGGCACTGGCCCGGCCGGCGTGGCGCCGCTGCGCCGCCCGCCATCGGCGGCACCTTGCGGATCGGGGGCGGAGGCTCTACCTCGCGCGCGGACAGCGGCTTCGCGTCCGCGGTGCCGACCGCGGCACGTGCCCGGCTGTCCGCCCACTCGATCGAGGCCGAACCGCAGCACCATGCCGAAGATGACCTTCATCGAACGCGACGGCACGCGCCGCGAGGTCGAGGCGCCGCTCGGCCTGTCGGTGCTGGAGATCGCGCACAAGCACGGCATCGACATCGAGGGCGCCTGCGAGGGCTCGCTCGCCTGCTCGACCTGCCACGTGATCGTCGATCCCGCCTGGTTCGCCCGCCTCGCCACGCCCACCGAGGACGAGGAGGACATGCTGGACCTCGCCTTCGGGCTGGAAAAGACCTCCCGCCTCGGCTGCCAACTGGTGATGACGGAGGCGCTGGACGGGCTGGTCGTGCGGCTGCCGGCTGGCAGCCGGAACCTGTTGAACGGCTGACCGGTATGCGCGTGCTCGTCGCCATGTCGGGCGGCGTGGACAGCAGCACGGTCGCCGGCCTGCTCGCTGCTGCCGGGCATGCGGTGATCGGCGTCACGCTGCAGCTCTACGACCACGGCGCCGCCGCCGGCCGCAAGGGCGCCTGCTGCGCCGGCCAGGACATCCACGACGCCCGCCGCGTCGCCGACCATCTCGGCATCCCGCATTACGTGATCGATGCCGAGGCGCGGTTCCGCGCCGCCGTGATCGCCGATTTCGCCGACAGCTATGCCGCCGGCGAGACCCCGGTGCCCTGCGTGCGCTGCAACCAGAGCGTCAAGTTCACCGACCTCGTCGCCCTCGCCCGCGACCTCGGCGCCGAGCGGCTGGCGACCGGCCATTACGTCCGCCGCATCGACGGCGCGGACGGGCCGGAACTGCACCGCGCCGCCGATCCGGCGCGCGACCAGAGCTGGTTCCTGTTCGCGACCACCGCCGCGCAACTGGCGGCAAGCCTGTTTCCGCTCGGCGACATGCCGGACAAGGCGGCGGTGCGCGCGGCGGCGACGCAGCTCGGCCTGCCGGTCGCGGCCAAGCCGGACAGCCAGGACCTGTGTTTCGTGCCGACCGGCGATTACGCCACGGTGGTCGGCCGGCTGCGCCCGGACGCGCTGGCGCCCGGGGAGATCGTGACCGAAGACGGGGAGGCGGTCGGCCGGCATGACGGTATCGCCCGCTACACGGTCGGCCAGGCGAAGCGCCTGGGCGCGGCGGGGCAGGCCGAAGGGGTGCGGCGGGTGGTGGTGGGGCTGGACGCGGCGCGCCGCCGCGTCGTCGTCGGCAGCCCGGCCGCCGGACGCAGCCACGTGACGCTGCGCGAGATGAACTGGCTGGTCCCGCCGCGCCCACGCCGCTGCGCGGTCAAGCTGCGCGCGCGCGACACCCTGCACCCCGCGGTGCTGCTGCCGACCGAAACGGGGGCCGAGGTGCGGCTGGACACCCCGGCACTCGCCGCCCCCGGCCAGGCCTGCGTCGCCTATGACGGCACCCGCGTGCTGGGCGGCGGCTTCATCCAGCCGCCCGGTTGACGCCGCCCGGCCAGCGGCAGTATTTCCCCCGCCCTCGGCCGGATGGCGGCGTAGCTCAGCGGTAGAGCAGGGGAATCATAATCCCTTGGTCGGTGGTTCAAATCCGCCCGCCGCTACCATCCCTTCAGTGTGTCCATACCGGGCGCAT
>JAKAZX010000092.1 GCA_021826485.1 Pseudomonadota bacterium
CGAGCTTGCGACCGCCGACCGCCCGGGCTTCTGGGAGACCCGCGGCTACAACAACAACGCCGATCCGTGGCTTGAGGAGCGGTATTCCTGACGGTCAGGACCGGGCGCGGATCGGCATCTGATCCGCCGGCAGCGGCTGGCTGAACAGGGTGCCCTGGCCGTCGTCGCAGCCGCAGCCAGCCAGGAAATCCCGCTGCAATTCGGTCTCGATGCCCTCCGCCGTCACGGTCAGGCCGAGCGCGTGGCCGGCCGCGATCACGGCGCGGACGATGGCGGCATCCTCCTGGTCCGCCGGCAGGCCGCGCACCAGCGAGCGGTCGAGCTTCATGGCGGTCAGCGGCAGGCGCTTCAGCACCGCGAGGCTGGCGAAGCCGTGGCCGAAATCGTCGAGTGCCAGGCCGATGCCGATGTCGCGCACGGCGGATAGCGTCAGCAGCGTGTCGGTATCCGCCGCGACCAGGTGGCTTTCCGGCAGTTCGAGTTCCAGCCGCTCCGGCGGCAGCCCGGTTTCCTCCAGCGCCGCCGCGAGCTGACGGAGCAGCGTGCCGGCGACGAGCTGGCGCGGCGAGACGTTGACCGACACCGTCCAGGGCTGACGCCAGCCGCGCGCCTCCCGGCAGGCGGTGCGCAGGACCCAGGCGCCGATCGGCACGATCTGGCCGCTTTCCTCGGCGAGCGGGAGGAACATGGCGGGGGGAATCATGCCCTGCTTGCGGTGCGGCCAGCGGATCAGCGCCTCCGCGGCGTGGCTGCGGCCGTCCTGCAGGCGCACGCGCGGCTGGTACTGGAGCAGGAAGTGGCCGAGCTGGGTGGCGATGGCGAGCTCCCGCTCGGTCCGCCGCCGGTCCGCCTGGCCGTCATGCCGGCGCGGGGTCAACCGGTAGCGGCGCGGGGCGAAGTCGGTGCAGGGCGGCTCCGGTTGCATGGGCATGTCCCGTGTGATGCGGATGATCCAAAAAAAAGAGACACCGGTGGAGTTTTTGTTAATCGCGGTCGTGGTGTGGTCGAACTGCACGAATTCAGGGATTGCAGCGAATGGGGCGAGACCCATTCGGTTTCGGAGGCTCCTTGCCGCAGCCGATGTCCGACGCGGTGGGTGCCCATTGCGAACTGTCCCATCCGGCGTTCCGGATGTTCTGCCCCGTGGTGTTCCGCCGGGCGGAGACGGACGGGATGCCGGCGATGGTCGTCTCGCTCGGCGACCGGCTGGCGGTGCTGCCGCTGGCGACGCTGCAACGCGAATTCGCCATCCCGCCGGACAGCGCGGACGGGCGCATGCTCGGCCTGATCGCCGAGTCGCTCGGCTACGTCGCCGGCCTTCGCCCCGGCGATCCGCTGCCGCCGGAGGTCTGGAGCGGGGAGGCGAGCTGGTCGCCGGAGCCGCGGCACCTCGCGATCGCCGGGACGCGGCTGCGGCGCAACCTGCTGGCGGCGTTCGGGATCGAGCGGGCGATGGAGGCGGATGCGCGGCTGGCCGGTGACGCGGCGCTGCGGGGGGCCGTGCAGGGCGCCTTCGAGCGGGCGGCGGACGCGCTCGGCCTGTCGAGCCGCGCCGAGGTGCTCGACCTGCTGGAACAGTTGGCCGGGGAGTGCGCCTATATCGAGGCGCTGCGCGAGGCGCTGCTGCCCGCGCTCGGCGCGCTGTGCCGCAGGCTCGCGATGCTGGGGGCGGACTGGCGCGGCGATGCCGACCGGCAGGAAACGCTGGGCCAGGTGCGGCGGCTGGCCGGCATCGCGCATGACCATCTGGTCGCCCGCTTCGCCACGATCGACGCCGCGACCGCCGAGGTGCTGGGAAGCCTGCGCAGCCTGGACGCCCGCCGCACCATGCTGCGGCGGGAGCGTGACCGGCTGCACCGCACCCGCCGCAGCTTCCTGCCGATGCTGGCGGAGTGGGAGGGCGCGTCGCCGGTCCTGGACGAAGCGGCCTGGGGCCGGCTCGCCCGCACCTACCGCTTCCTCGCGCCCCGCTTCATGCAGGTGCAGGAATGGGAGCGCGCGACCGCCCCGCGAGCGCGGGGGGCGGGACCCGTCTACGGCACCGTGATGCAGTGGTGAGCGCCGCGGTTGCGGAACCGGCCGCTGCGCGCTACCGCTTGGCCGCGCGCAGTCCCGAGGAGGTCAGGCGTGCCGATCGACCGCAAGCGGCGGATTTTCCGCGCCGGCCCGCTCGCGCCCCCACGCCGTGGCCTGGGGGGTCGGCCGACGCTGGCCGCCGGGATCGCCGCGGTCGCGATCGTCGGCGGCACCGTCCTGCTGTCGCTGCCCGCAGCCCTGTTCGGCCGGGTCCCCGCCGGGCCGCAATCCGTGCAGGCCACCGCCGCGCTGGTCGCGGTGGTGGACGGGGAGACGCTGCGCCTCGGCGATCAGGTGGTCCGCCTGCGCGGCGTCACGGCCCCGCCGCGCGGCCAGGTCTGCGAGGCGGCGGACGGACGGCGCTTCGACTGCGGGGCCGCGGCGGCGACCGGCCTTGCCGCGCTGCTGCGTGGCCGCACGGTGGACTGCCGGCTGCAGGGGCGCGATTCCGCAGGGGTGGTGCTGGCCACCTGTGTCGCCGACGGCACCGACCTCAACCTGGGCGTGATCGCCGGCGGCTGGGCGCGCGCCGCCCGCAGCGACCCGGCGCTGGCCGCGGCGGAGGCGCAGGCGCGCGCGGCACATCAGGGCCTGTGGGCAAGCACCACGTTCTGAACGATCGGACGCGGATATTTGCTGCATCCGCGAAGGTTGCGTCCGCCACAGTCTGGCCGTAGTTTTTCGCACTGCCGCAAAGCCAGGCAGGGCGGCGGCTGACAGGGACACACACATGAACGGCACGCCTTACACCGGGACCGGGACCGTCACCGTGACGCTGGACGGGACCAACCAGACCGCGACCCTGCCGCTGGCGGCCGGAACCATTGGCCCGTCGGTTGCCGACATCCGCAAGCTCTACAGCGACCTCGGCATCTTCACCTTCGATCCCGGCTATGGCGGCACCGCCGCCTGCGAGAGCAAGATCACCTATATCGACGGCGACGCCGGCGTGCTGCTGTATCGCGGCTATCCGATCGAGCAGTTGGCGGAGCACTCCAACTTCCTCGAAGTCGCCTACCTGCTGCTGAACGGCGAGCTGCCGGACGCGGCGCAGATGGCGGAGTTCGATCGCGGGGTGCTGCGGCACACCATGCTGCACGAGCAGCTAAGAAGCTTTTTCAACGGGTTCCGGCGCGATGCTCATCCAATGGCGGTGCTGTGCGGGGTGGTCGGCGCCATGTCGGCCTTCTACCACGACAGCCTCGACATCAACGATCCGGACCACCGCAGAATCAGTGCCTTCCGCCTGATCGCCAAGGTGCCGACGATCGCCGCATGGGCGTACAAATACGCGATCGGCCAGCCCTTCGTGTATCCGCGCAACAGCCTCGGCTATGCCGAGAACCTGCTGTACATGATGCACGCGGTGCCGGCGGAGGAGTACCACGTCAATCCGGTGCTGGCGCGGGCGCTGGACCTGATCCTGGTGCTGCATGCCGACCACGAGCAGAACGCCTCCACCAGCACGGTCCGGCTGGCCGGCTCGACGGGGGCCAACCCGTTCGCCTGCATCGCCGCCGGCATCGCCAGCCTGTGGGGGCCGGCGCATGGCGGTGCCAACGAGGCGGTGCTGAAGATGCTGGCCGAGATCGGCCATGCCCGCCACATCCCCGAATTCATCGAGAAGGTGAAGGACAAGAACAGCAACGTCCGGCTGATGGGATTCGGCCACCGGGTCTACAAGAACTACGATCCGCGGGCGAAGATCATGCAGCACACGTGTCATGAAGTGCTGCGCGAACTCGGCATCAAGGACGACCCGCTGCTGGACCTGGCGGTGGAGCTTGAGCATGTCGCGCTGCACGACGATTATTTCGTCAGCCGCAAGCTGTACCCGAACGTGGATTTCTATTCGGGCATCATCCTGAAGGCGATGGGCTTCCCGACCAGCATGTTCACCGTGCTGTTCGCGGTCGCCCGCACCGTGGGCTGGGTCAGCCAGTGGATGGAAATGGTCGAAGACCCGTCGCAGCGCATCGGCCGGCCGCGCCAGCTCTACACCGGCGCACCGCAGCGGGACTACCGGCCGCTCGACGCCCGCGGCTGAGACCCGCGCGGGACGCCGCATTACATCTCTGTAAAGATCGTTACGAAAACCGGTGCGATTAGGGACTCGTCCCCGATCGCAGCGGTTGCCATGACGCTTGACCTATGGCCGCTAAGCGATTCGATTGATTCCGAGTCGATTCAGCGGACAACAAAATCAAACATAGCATTGGATCACAAATTCCGCGAAATAACGGCAAGAAAATCGCACGATGACCGAAACATGATAGTATATTTGCCGTATTGTGCCGAAATGTTCTGCAACACTCCGCAATTTCGGACTTTATACAATTCCGCTAGAGCCTTAGCATTCCTTCCTGAACAGGCGTGTTGCCTGTCGAATTGGGGGAACTGGGTATGCACGGCTTCCGGAATCTCGATCAACTTGTCCGCGCACGGCTGCAGCAATGGCCGCAGCGTCCGCCCGGCCTCGCGCGGGGAGAGCGGACCCGCTGGCTGCGCGGCCGGCCGGCTGACGTGGCGGGAATCGCCCAGCCGTTCCTGAAACTCCCCGGCAGCCGCACGCTGCGCACGCTGCCGGACGGCCTGTGGCTGTATTTCGGGGGCTCGCCGGCGGAGCCGTTCGTGGACGTGTTCGCGATCGAGGCTTGCGCCTCCCTGGGCAACCTGCTCGACAAGCGGTCCCGCTTCGCGCCCAGCACCCACGCCCTGCTGGCGGTCTGTCCGCTCGCCTGGCTGCTGGCGCCGGTTTCCCCGACCGATTCGACCCCGCGCTGGTATGCGACCGGCGTCCTGCACGCGCCGCCCTCCCACGCGCTGGCGCTGCCGGTGCGCGACGTGCGGGTACTGTATGCGCTGAAGACCCGCCACTATCGGAGCTTCGCGGCAGGCCGCGTGCCTCAGGCGCATGAGTATTTCATGCCGATGGACACGCTGGTTGACGAGAACGCGCCGGAGGACCCGGCGGTCTGCGCCCTGCTCGGCCGCGCCTCGGCCGCCGCCAATTTCCTGGACGCGCCGTAGCCGCGTCAGGCGCAGTCGCAGCCGGCGGTGGGGCCGGACTCCTGGCGCACCACGTGATGGTCGATCCATTCGGCGACCAGCCGACGCGCCTCGTTCAGCGACGCTTCCGGATGGTGGATGCGATAAAGCGTCGTGCAGGCCAGGAACGCGCTCACGTCGTCGGTGTCGTGGGCGCGCAGGTCGCGATAGGCTGTGACCACGGCGCGTTCACAGCGCCGGGCGATGTGGCTGAACTCACGTCCCATCGACTGCTCCTTGCCGCGCCGCGGCGCGCACCACCCGAATGTAGGCCGGGGCTGCGCCCGCGACAATGCAGACGAGGCTTGACGCACGCACCGCCGCTCTGCATGAAGCGCGGCGACGAGGGACCCACCATGGCCAAGACCAACACCGTTCAGATCAAGCTCGTGTCATCCGCTGACACCGGCTATTTCTACGTCACCAAGAAGAATGCGCGCGCGCAGACCGGCAAGATGGAATTCAAGAAGTATGATCCGGTGGCCCGCAAGCACGTCGTATTCCGCGAAGCCAAGATCAAGTAGCGACACCTGAACCACGGCGGCCCGGACTGTCATCGTCGTGTAACCTGCCTGTCTTGCTACAAACTCTTTCACCAGGACGGAGTTTGCGCTAGCAGCGAGCCTTCCCGTGCACGCAGCGAGCGAGAATGGCAACGGCATGACACAGGCAATAAAGGCAGACGCATTCGGCGGCCGCCCGGTGCCGCCGGTTGCCAATCCCTGGATGTTCTTCCGCCGCTGGCTCGCCAACCCGTTGCAGATGGGTTCGGTGGTGCCGTCGTCGGCCGCGCTGTGCCGGAGGATCGTGGCCGCGGCACGATGCGGCCCGGAGGAGACGGTGCTGGAGCTGGGGGCCGGAACCGGCGTCATCTCCCGCGCCCTGCTGGCCGCCGGCCTGCCGCCCGAGCGGCTGATCGTGATGGAGATCGTCCCCGCCATGGCGGCGCATCTGCGCGCGGTCCTGCCGGCGGGCGTTGCGGTGATCGAGGGGGATGCGCGCCGCCTGCCAGCCCTGCTGCCCGCCGCGTTCCATGGCCGCATCGGCACGGTGATCTGCGGCATTCCCCTGGTGCTGCTGCCGCTGGCCGAGCAGCGCCGCTTCATCGACGCCATCGCGGCGGTCGCGCCGGGCGGCGGCTTCCTGCACTACAGCTATTGCGCGACCTCGCCCTTGCCCTGGCGCAGGCACGGATTGGCGGCGCGGCGGGAAGCCTGGACGCCGCTCAACTTTCCGCCGGCCTCCGTCTGGCGGTACCGGCCGGCCTGAGCGGCCGGCCGGCCGGTTCCCGCGGTTACCGCTTCGCGAACTGCGTCTTGCCGAACAGCACCTCGCGCTCCGCCTCCGTCATCGTGCCCTGCCGCCGCCGTTCCGACAGCACATCCATCCCGCGCTGCACCGCCGGCCGCGCATCGATCGCCGCCAGCCAGCGCTCGACCGCGGGGAAGGTCCCCGGCTCGATGCCACGGCGCTCCGGCCCGCGCGCCCAGGGGAATGTGGCGATGTCCGCGATGGAGTATGCCTCCCCGGCCAGATAGGGGGCCTGCGCCAGCCGCTTCTCCAGCACGCCGTAGAGCCGCCGCACCTCGCTGCTGTAGCGCTCGATGGCGTAGGGCAGCTTCTCGGGCGCGTAGTTGTGGAAATGGTTCCACTGGCCGAACATCGGCCCGACCCCGCCCATCTGGAACATCAGCCATTGCAGGCAGATGTAGCGGCCATGCGGGTCCTGCGGCATCAGCTTGCCGGTCTTCTCGGCGAGATAGATCAGGATGGCGCCCGACTCGAACAGCTCCAGCTTCTTCCCGCCCGGGCCGTCCGGATCGACGATCGCGGGAATCCGGTGATTGGGCGTGATGGCCAGGAATTCCGGGCGGAACTGTTCCCCGGCGCCGATGTTCACCGGCACCACGTTGTAGGGAAGCCCCAGCTCCTCCAGCGCGATATGCACCTTCTGGCCGTTCGGCGTCGGCCAGCTCCAGACTTCGATCATTGACGGCTCCGTGGATGGCGATCCGTCGGATATGGGGCAGGGGCGCGGCCTGCGCTATCCTCGCGGCATGGGGAAGATCGACATGGCGCCCGTCGCGGCGCGGCTGCGGCGGGAAACCACCGCGGAACTGCTGTTTTCCGACGCCGATCGCGGCCGCTACGCCACCGATGCCTCGATCTACCAGGTGATGCCGCTCGGCGTCGTGGTGCCGCGAACGGCGGACGACGTGGCCGCGACGATCGCGGTGGCACGCGAGCATGGCGTGCCGCTGCTGGCGCGCGGCGGCGGCACCAGCCAGTGCGGGCAGACCGTGAACCGCGCGCTGGTGCTGGATTTCAGCAAGCATCTCGGCGGCATCGTGCATCTCGATCCCGCAGGCCGCCGCGCGACGGTGCAGCCGGGGATGGTGCTGGGGCGGCTGAATGCGGCGCTGCGCCCGCACGGCCTGTTCTTCCCGGTCGATCCCTCCACCCATGCGCGCTGCACCATCGGCGGCATGGCCGGCAACAATTCCTGCGGCGCGAAGTCCATCCGCTACGGGCTGATGGCGGACAACGTGCTGGGGATCGAGGCGATCCTGGCAGACGGCACGCGCCACCGCTTCGACGCTTCGCCGGAAGCGGCGCCGGCCCGCATCGCCGCGCTGGCGGCACAGCTCCAGGCGCTGGGCGCGGCGGAGGCGGCGGAGATCGCAGCGCGCTTCCCGCGCCTGCTGCGCCGGGTCGGCGGCTACAACATCGACGCGCTGGTGCCGTCCAACGCGCCCGCCAATCTGGCGCGGCTGCTGGTGGGATCGGAAGGGACGCTGGCGATCTCCACCGCGATCGAGCTGGCCTTGCAGCCGATCCGGCCGCGCAAGGTGGTCGGCATCTGCCAGTTCCCGAGCTTTCACGCGGCGATGCTGGCGACGCGGCATCTGGTGGCGCTGGACCCCGATGCGGTCGAACTGGTCGATCGCACGATGATCGCGCTCGGCCGTGCCATTCCGCTGTACCGCGCGACCATCGACCGGATGCTGCGCGGCGCGCCCGACAGCCTGCTGCTGGTGGAGTTCCACGGCGAGGCGGACAGCGACCTCGCTGCGTGGCTCGACCGGCTGGAGGAGGCGATGGCCGATCTCGGCCATCCCGATGCGGTGGTGCGGGTGGTCGATCCGGCGTTCCAGGCTGCCATCGCCGGCGTGCGGGAAGCCGGGCTGAACATCATGATGTCGATGAAGGGGGACGCCAAGCCGGTCTCCTTCATCGAGGATTGCGCCGTCGCGCTCGATGATCTGCCCGACTTCACCGCGGGGCTGGAGGCGGTGTTCGCCCGGCACGGCGTGCAGGGGACCTGGTACGCCCATGCCTCGGTCGGCTGCCTGCACGTGCGCCCGGTGCTGAACATGAAGAACCCGGCGCAGGTCGCCACGATGCGCGCGGTGGCGGAGGAATGCTTCGCCCTGGTGCGCCGCTACAAGGGCAGCCACAGCGGTGAGCACGGCGACGGCATCGTGCGCAGCGAGTTCCACCCGGCGATGTTCGGCCAACGTATCGCCCGCGCGTTCGAGACGGTGAAGGACCTGTTCGATCCCGACGGCCTGCTGAACCCCGGCCGTATCGTGCGGGCGCCGCGCATGGATGACCGCTCATTGATGCGCTATCCGCCGGACTATGCCGCGCTGCCGGGACGCGCGCCGGTGCTGGACTGGTCGGAGCATCCGGGCGGCCTGCTCGGCGCGGTGGAGATGTGCAACAACAACGGCACCTGCCGTGCGTTCGACAGCGACGTGATGTGCCCGAGCTATCGCGCCACGCGCGACGAGGCGCATGTGACCCGCGGGCGCGCCAACACGCTGCGGCTGGCGCTGACCGGGCAGATCGGGCGCAACGGGCTGGCGGACGACGCGCTGGCCGAGGCGCTGAAGCTGTGCGTTTCCTGCAAGGCGTGCCGGCGGGAATGCCCGACCGGCGTCGATATGGCCCGCATGAAGATCGAGGTGCTCGCGGCGCGCGCCGCGCGGCACGGCGTCCGCCCGCGCGAACGGATGATCGCCGCGCTGCCGCGCCTCGCGCCACTGGCCGGGCGGGTGCCGGCGCTGGCCAATGCCGTGACCGCGCTCCTCGCACCGCGGATCGGCTTCGCGGGCCGGCTGCCGCGGTTCCGCGCCGATGCGTTCCGCGACCGCGCGGCGGCGCCGAGCGACGCCGACGTGGTGCTGTTCGCCGATACGTTCAGCCGGCATTTCGAGCCGGAGAACCTGCGCGCCGCGCTGCGCCTGCTGCGCGCCGCGGGGGCCCGGCCGGTGGTTGCGCAGGGCGGGCGGCGGCCGCTGTGCTGCGGCCGCACGGCGCTGGCGGCCGGACTGGTGGACGCCGCCCGGCGGGAAATGCGGCGGACCCTGGCTGCGCTTGCGGGCGACCTGCCGGTGCTGGGGCTGGAGCCGTCCTGCCTGTTCACGCTGCGCGACGAGCTGCCCGCCCTGCTGCCCGGCGCGGCGGCGCAATCGTTGGCGCGGCGCGCGATGCTGGTCACGGACTTCCTTGCCGGGCGCACGCTTGCGCTGCGCCCGCGCGCCGGGGTCGTGCATGTCCACGGGCACTGCCACCAGAAAAGCTTCGGGGCCTTTCCGGCCACGCTTGCCGCGCTGCGCCGCATTCCGACCCTGGACGTACGGCCGATCGCCGCCACCTGCTGCGGGATGGCGGGCGCCTTCGGCTACCAGGCGGAGATGCAGGATGCCTCGCGCGCCATGGCCGAGGCCGGGCTGCTGCCGGCGCTGCGCGCGGCGGCGGCGGAGGATGCGATCGTCGCCGACGGCACGTCCTGCCGCGCGCAGATCGCCGATCTGGCTGGGCGGAATGCGGTGCATTCCGTGAACTTTCTGGCCGCCGCGCTGGACGGCATTGCCGCTCCGGCGGCGGCCGGCTAAGCGGCCCGCGGCATGAGCGACAAGGGAGTTGCAGCGATCGTGCGCGCCCGGTTGATGATCTTCGCGGCGCTGGCCGCGCTGCTGCCCCGCTTCGCCAGCGCCGACATCGCCCCGGCCGGGGCGGATGGCACGGCGGGCGCGGCCCAATACCGTCCGCTCGGGCGCATGGCCCGGCCGGACGCCGCCGAACTGTGGCGGCTGCTGCGCAGCCAGGTGCGCTATGTCTTCATCGTGTTTCAGGAAAACCGGTCGTTCGACCATTATTTCGCGACCTATCCCGGCGCGGACGGCCTGTTTGCCGACGGGCATCGCCGCGACGTGCCGGGCGCGGTGCAGCGCATCCGCGACATCGACGGCAGTTTCGCGACGATCGCGCCGTTCCTGATTCCGCGGCACATCACGGATGCCGCGGGCCAGGACGTGCCGCTGTACCCCGAGGATACGCAGAGCACCAACCACTCGCATGACGGCATCCTGCACGGCCTGCATCTCGATGCCGCGACCCACCGGATCGCGCGCAACGACGGCTATGCGCTGGCGCAGGAGCATCTGTATTTCGCCGGCGACGGCAGCGGGGTTGCCGACATCACCGGCCCCGGGGGCGCGCTGCCGCCACCGCCGATGCTGGCGCAGAAGCAGGCGGCGGAGCTGGCGGTCGCGCACGTCGATTGCGACACCATCCCGCTGCTGTGGCAATACGCCGACCGCTTCACGCTGTTCGACAATTTCCACCAGACCACGATCGGTCCCTCCGCGCCCAATGCGATCGCCATGATCGCCGGCCAGACCGGAGAGACGCAGTGGGCGCTGCATCCGGAACAGGCCGATCCGGTGCATTTCACCTTGCCGAATGCCGGCGACTCGCCACCCTATGGCGGATCGGACGCCGACCCGTCGCGGGACTCGCTGCCCTACGGCGTGCACGAGAAGCGGTCGCATGGCCAGCGCAACCTGACCTTCGCCACCCTGCCGCTGTCCCTGTTCGGCTCGGAGATGGCCGCAGTGGTGCAGGCGGACCCCGATCCGGGCGCCGATCTGGTGGATATCCGGCAGGACATTCCCGCCGTTGCCGCGCACAACCATCCGGTTCCCTGGGGCTGGTATCAGCAGGGCTTCGCGGCCGAGCCGTTCGACGACACGGCGACGCCGGACGGCGTGATCCATCCGCCGCATGCGTCCTACGTGGTGCATCACAACGCGGCGCAGTATTTCGGCTATCTGGCCGACAATCCGCGGGTGCGGGCGCATCTGCACGGGTTGCAGGACTTCCACGACGCGGTCGCGGCGCG